>PFGG01000022.1 GCA_002783405.1 bacterium (Candidatus Blackallbacteria) CG13_big_fil_rev_8_21_14_2_50_49_14
CACTCTTCGCCTCAAAATGGATGGCGATGTCTACGAAATTACCAAGCACAAGGGCATGAGCGCCTATACCACGGGGCAACTCGTTAAAAAGACGCTCGTTCCTTTGCGGGCCCATGTGGATAAGATTGTGGCCAAAGCTATTCGGGCAATGAATGAAGAGGATTACAAAGCCTTTGCCGCCCTTCAAAAGGACACAGAGGACAATCCTGCCAATGAAGAAAAGAACCAGGCGGCTGCGGCTGAGCTTTTAAAAATTCCTGGCGATGAGTACATGGAGGCTGAAACCGCTGCATGGGAGCAAATCAACCCAGATGCGTCGGCACAATTGGTCAAAGCATTGTTTCAGACAGTGCTGGCCGAGGGTACCGGATACCTCAACTCCATCGAGGCCATCGACAAGCATTTTGACCCAGACATTAAGCCTCAACGCATGTCGCACTTTGACATTTTGCGCTCAGAGGTGATTAAGTTCAACAGTTTTTTAGACAACCAGAGGTCGCCCCTTTCATAGGTTCTGGCAAGCCCATGGAGGTCCCTGGCGACCTCCCTGGCGACCTCTTCTACCTTTCAAAGCACCAGCTCTGCAAAGATTCCTGGCTCGCAATTATTGAGCAGTGGGATTGGCAGAGCATGGTCTGGCATCTCGATTATTTCCGCGCATGGGATAGGGCCCAACCAAATGACTGACAGCACGATTATTAAAGAACTGGTGACCAAAATGGTCTTCAGGCTTGACCATAAGAGCCTGACCGCCTACACCAAAAAGGTCACTGAGTTAAAGCGTTCATTCAAAGAGCTTGAAGCCCTTGCCCGGAAAACAATCAAACCCAAAATTGATACCCGTTCGTTTCGGGTTGCGACAAATGAAGTCGGACGGTTGCGCCAGGGCATTGCCCAGGTGGCCCGCTCAGCTGGTCGCGGCATAACGCTCAAAATGAACGTGAGCGGCATGGGTTCAATTATGCAGGCCCAAAGAGCGGCGCAGCGAGCAACAGGCTCAGGCGGCATGCTCAATGTCGCAGGGGGCAATCTCATCTCTGGTGCGGTAACTTCTGCTGGAGCAATGGCTCAGCAAGGCGGGAAATTTGCTCTTGATTCCTTTGGCCAATACCAACTCGCCATGACCAGGTTAACAAACATGGTCGGTAAAAATAATGCTGGTAGAGTACTTAAGGATATTGAGCGTTTTGCTGCTGCCACACCGTTTGAACTTGGCGACACCCTTGAAATGTTTACTCAGCTTCAAAACTCCGGCTTTGGCCTTATGGACAGAAAATCAGGAAAAGTCAACTATTCCCGCTTGATGGCCTTTGGCGACATTGCTGCAACATCTAATAAATCATTGAGTGAGTTCACTCAGATGGCTCTGGGGATGGGGCGCGGGCGGGCAGATATGTTTGACAACTTCTCTTCTGCCGGCTTGCAGGGAGCCTGGGCGGAAAACGGCAAAATTTCAGGCACGATGGGAAATGTCCGCACAGGTAAGGCAACTGAATTCACCATTGACCCCAGAAACAAAGAGATGATTTCGCGTCTTTTAGAAACTCAAGGGAGGAGCGGCGGTGTTTCGGGAGGAATGAGCAGCTTATCCAGAACTTTGCCTGGTCAGATTTCAACTTTTTGGGACACGGTAAGAATGTCTTCAAATAGGTTCATGATTTCGTTTGAGTCAGATATTTTCCAAACCATGAACAGGGTGATTGCTTATATCGAATCAAAAGGGCCAATGTTCGACCAGTTAGGAAAAGACTCTGTTGTCATTATCAAAGGCCTTGCTGATGGACTAAAATTCGTTGCTCCTTTCATAAAGCCGGTAGCCGCAGGTCTTGGCGTTTTCGCCATGCACTTCGCAGGCCTGAAAGTCATCGCGGGCGGAAAGTGGCTTTTTGGCGCAATCAAAGCGCTCTGGTCGCTCAAGTGGCTGGCTGGTGGTGTTCCTTTGGCCATTGGCACGGTTATTGCTGGTATAGCCGCTTTCGGCTTCGAGGTCTATCGCTACATGACAGGCGGAACCAAGGCCATCAGCGGATTCTCAAAGCAGTTTCCAGCGCTCTCTCATGCGATTGTGTGGGTGGGAAATAAGTTCAAAGAGCTTTGGCCATTGGTTCAAGAGGTGGGTGCTGAGTTCGTTAAATTTGGCGCTCAACTTTGGGAGACTTTTGGCCCTGCTGTCAAATGGGTGTTTGGGAATATTGTGGTGCCCTTTCTGACTTGGGGCATAAAGAAATTTATTGAACTTGGCGAAATCATTTTGCAGGCTGCCAAATTCTGGCTGCCTGTTCTGACTGCTACAGTCGGAGACCTGGGCGCTGGATTTAAGGTTTGTTGGGAGCGCATTCAGGATACCTGGGCTGTGCTTAAAGATATGTGGAACTGGTTCACAACCAGCGGCTTTGCGCAGGGCATCACGGGATTCTTTGAGCGGCTTAAAAACGCCTTCTCTGGTGGTGGGGTTGGTGGTGGAAGCAATGCGCTCATGGACCCGAATTTCCCTTTGAGCAATGTCAACGCCGCGAAGTTAGTTCGGAATGCTTACAACGTTTTTACTGGCTCAAAAAGATGCTTTGCCGGGGTTGCTGAGGCTTATCAAAAAACGTTCAAAGATTACGGTAACTTATCGGGCGTCCCCGCCTATCTGGCCGCTGACCAGCTTGCCAGAGACAAGCGCTTTGTTGAAGTCAAAGTAACAAAAGCGATGCTTGACGACCCTGAAATCATGAAAAGACTTTATGGCACAATAGCCGTATACGATACCAAAAGCGGATTCCATCCCACTTATGGTCATATTGAAGTTTGGGACACTCTACGTCGCAAAGCCTTATATGGAAACGGAGCAGACAACCTTAATCGCACTGAGCAAAATTTCCAGCATGGCCGTTTCTTTGTTCCAGTTGACCCTGGTTCTCAAACAATGCAGGGGCCTGCCGGTGTTGGCGGCGGCGGAGGAATAAATCAAACCAATTACTTCGACCTTCGCGGGAATCCAAACCCAGGAGCAAACAGGAATGCTGCAAGACAGGGGGCCAGTGAGGCGGTTAAGCAAATGGAGCGGAGCGCACGGTCAACAAATCAGACCGTGATTGCTCAGTAATCTAAAATATGGAAAGCCTTGAATAGATTAGCTTCCACCCATCATCGAAAATAAAGCTGAATAGTGCCGGAAAATTTGTGGCTTTTGTCGGAATATATGACGGTCCACCAGAAATCTTTATTGTTATTTTTTCGCCATCTTTTGGCTTAATTAAAGAATAATGCTCTGATGGGTTAATTATTGGTTGAAACTGAATTCCTGTTGGGGTTTGGACTTCTTTGACAACGTTTAGTTCTCTATTATTAAAATCTTCATAGCTGAGTTTTTTTAGAGCGTCTGAATATGAAGCGTTTTGATAAATTGTCCCAACCACATACTCAGGCAGAATAGGCCTTGAGTTTGAGTAGGTGACATTAAAAATCGCCAATCCTGATTGTGCATCATCTCCATTTTTGGCAATGATATTTTCAAGCAAGGCTTTTCCCAGCTCTCCGTTTGCTGTACCAATAAGCTCTGCGTCAAGCCACATTTTTAAAACTTCAAACGCATTCTCTTTGCTTGCCTGATAGCGGGAAGCAAAGAATTCTGAAGCCTTTGAGATGTCCGCTCTGCCATATTTCTCGGTCTCTTGAGGTCGGGGTATGGATGACTTAAAAATACTCAGGTCAGACGCGCTCTGAGTTGAAGACGGGACATTCACCACAGTGGTCGAAGTGGGTGATGTCGAAGTTTGATTTTGCTGCTGATTACCCGCCGAAACACCGGAAGATACAGCCCCCGGTGTATTTACCACAACAATAGCCTTTGATGTTAAATCACAGCCGGTAAGCACAGCTAAAAATAAGACAACCGTTAATTTATGGGTTAACATAGATTCCTCCAAATAAACTGATTAAGTTTCCCCTTTCGGGAGAACTTTGTCAAACCGCCCCTCCGGGGGCTTTTTTTATGGGTAAAAAATGCAAGAAGCAGAAAAGGCAACGGTATTGCCGTCTCAGGAGGCAGAAGGAGAAGGGGATACCTTTTTTCTTTTTCCCGATGACAATGCGCAATTCTATGTTGCAGGCCTGAGTTTTAGCCCTTCTTATACCTCTGAGCCCACTCAGAACGAGATAGAAGACGGGGCTTTGATTACCGACCATGTGAACCTGCCTCCTATTCAGATGAGTTTCAACGGTGCTGTGACTGACATCCAGAGCAATCGTGAAGGGGCCTATGATAAAGACTTTATAGGCGTACACGTCGACTTTCGCGAGCGCATGATTCAGGCCAGAGAAAACCGCGAGATTATCGGGATAGATGCCGGGCCGGTGCGCGGAATTTATTCGGGCATCATTCTGAATTTCACTCCCAGCTGGGACGCTGAGAGTGGCCACGGGATGGCCCTGTTTTTCGACCTGTCGATTCAGCAGATTGATACGGCCAAGACAGCGGTTAAAGACCTGCCCCCATCTGAGCCCATCGATATGGAGTTATTCGACCAGCGGAACTTCACAAAGCCCAGGGCTTACAAACCACGCAGCACCATCAAAGTGACCGATGCAAAACAAAATGAGCGGATTGAGGCGATGACGCGGGGTGATGGACGATTCGCCGAGGGGCACGACTGGGCAAGAGGGAAAGCGAGCGAGTAATGGCAAAGTTCATCATCCCAATTGAAAACACCAATGGCATCCCCTTTGGCCTGGGCCCAATCACCCTTTCAGGCAATACCTTTTACATTGACTTCGGGTGGAATGACCGCTTGGCGCCCAACGGCTGGTACCTGCACTTCTATGACTCTGCTCTCTCGCCCATTGCCCACGGCATCAATGCTGTGACCAATTACTCTCTGCTCTCTCACATTACCGACGTTCGCAAACCGCCAGGCCGATTGTACCTTTGGGATACCAGCGGGAAAAAGCTGCCTCCCACTGCCAGCGATTTGGGTACGCGGGTCCAGCTGGTCTATGACGACCTGATACCGGTGGCCTAAATGGCTGAATACAATCTCTATAACCGGCGCTGGCAGCTGCTGGTAAATAATGGCGAGCAAGAATTGACCTGGGAAGGCTTTAAGCCTGGCGCATCAAAAGGGCTTTCGCTTGACTTCAAAATCACCAAAACCAGCGATACCACGCCAAACGATGCCGAGATAAACATTATCAACCTGAGCCCAGAACATCAGGATTTTGTGACAGAAAAAGGGCTTGGCCTGACGTTCTTGGCTGGGTACCGCGAGAGCTTTGGCCAAATATTCAAAGGCGGCACTGAGATGCCGAACCATGAGCGCAGCGGAGGCGATTGGGTCACAACGCTTTATGCCAAAGACGGCGGCACTGCTCTGAAGCAGGCTTTTATCTCGAAGTCTTTCAAGAAAGACGCCCCAATCGAAACGGTTATCAATGCTCTGATTAAAGAGCTGACGCTTCCCCCCAAGATGGAAGCCCGGCTCAAAGAGCTGAATCAGATTGCCAAGGGCACAATCAAAACCGAGCTGGTTACGCGCGCAGCACAGCGCCTGCTTGAACCCAGAAAACACAAGCAGTCAAAGCCGGAAAGTCTTGAAGAGGCCAAGCAGCGCATTTACAAGCAGAAGGCCGAAGCCGAGGCGAGAGCGGAGCAGGTGAAACTGCTCAAAGATATGGTTCTTAAGGGCAAGGTCTGGCGCGCACTGGACCTTATTGCCGGTGATTACGGCCTGTCGTTTTACGTGACCGACCAAATCGCCTATCTGACCGCTGCAGATGTACCAATTTCAGACCAGGTGATTCTGGTCTCTCCCCTTTCCGGCCTGCTCGGAAGCCCAGGTAGAACTGAAATGGGCTGGAAATTCCGCTCCCTTTTGCGCCACGAATTTAACCCGGGCATGCCGGTCTATCTGGACTCCCAGAAAACAGCCGGCCTTTTCGTGATTCGCAAGGTCGAGCACTCGGGCAACACAAACAGCAACGAATGGTATTCAGATTGTGAGGTTACACCACTCGCGGCATGACACAGCAACAAGTTAGAGGGCACAGCACCAGTTCAAGGGCGATGATTCTCGATGAACTCAGAGAGATGCACACCGCCATTCCCTGCTATGTGAATAGCTACGATGAAGACACAGGAGAGGCAGAGGTCACGATTCCATTCAGCGAGTTCACTCCCACGGAAGACGGTGACGTTCAAGAAGAGGGTTGGCCTCCTGTTTCTGGAATTCCGGTTTGGTTTCCAGGTGGCAAAAAAACTTTGATTGATTGGGAAATCCCAAAGGGCACCAAAGGCTTTCTGATTTTCATGGAGCGGAATATTGCCCGCTGGTATCTCAGTGATGGAATTGAGCCGACAACCCCAGACTCACGCGAAATGTTTGGCAAAAGCTCTCCCTTTTTAATGACTCGAATCAGGACCAAGCGCGGCGAGGTTGACCCAGCAACGCATATTCACTTAACCGAAAGTGGCGAGGTGCAGGTGAAGGCCAGCGCTGTAAGGCTGGGTTCATTCGAGGCAGACAAAGCGCTGGCTCTGGCTGAAAAGGTTATGACGGGCCTGAATGACATAAAAAATGCCTTTAACAATCATACCCATATCTGCATTTCACCTGGTGCTCCTTGTGACCCGCCTATCCCAGACATTGGCTCAATTCAGGAAGTGGCTTCAGCAATGGTGTTTACAAATGAGTAGTCTCGGCGTTGATAACGATAACAATGTGATTTTGACCAATGGCCAATTGACGGGCTTGACTGGTCGGACAGCCGTAAAGCAGCGCGTTCGCATTCGCCTTCGCTCTGTTAGGGGTGAATGGTTTCTAGACCCCAAGCGGGCCCCAGATTGGTTTGGTCTGATTCTCACAAAGCCTTTCCGCGATGCTTGGACCCGCCGCGAAATTCGCTGGAATGTGCTCGATGTGCAGGGTGTTCGTCGAGTGAAGAGCGTGAAGGCCTATCCCAACCAACAGACGCAGGTGGTGCGCATTGTGGTGCGGTACCTGGATATTTATGGAAATGATGAGCAGGAAGCAGAGGCTACGTTGCCAGAATGACAGAATACGGTTTATTGCTCACTGGGTTTAATCCTAAAACAGCGGTGATTTGCTCTGAAGAGCTTCAAAGTGAGCTGATTGGAATCCAAGGCTTTGAGGACGCTTCATTTGACTCTGATGAGCCCTGGAGCCAATTCGTGGGCATCATGTCAGAGCGAGAATCTAAGCTCTGGATGCTGGGGCTGGCTCTCTCTCAGTCAATCAGCAGAGCCTCAGCAACCGGCGTGTCTTTGGCCAATACTGCAGCCTTTATCGGTGAAGACAAAATCGAAGCCAGCAAAAGCCAGGTCACACTGACGCTTATCAATCGCAGCCAGATTACGCCCGTCACTGTGCCAGAGGATTATCAGGCCCGGCAAAGCTCGACCAGTGTCGCGTGGTCCCTGAATGCAGCGGCTGAAATTCCAGCTTTTGATACTGCGCTTGAAGACCTCGCCGTCGACACTCTCGAATTTCAAACCGGCACAGACAATACTGTTCGCGCATATTTGGGCGGCTCTCCTGACCTGTCGGGTATGGCTGTAAACTGGGAGGTTCAGGTAAGCGGCTCGACAAATTCAAGCAATGATGGCCGCTTCTTTGTTACTGACTGGGATGTTGCCGGGTTCTGGGTTGAATACCCCAACCTAAACCGAGCCGACGACACCAACGACGAAGACCCTACCAGCCCGGCAATTATCAGCCTTTATCCTGGCGTGAATGTTCTGGCAGAATCGCTCAACACCGGCCCCTTTGAGGCGTCTATTGGCTCAATCAATACCATCGTGACGCCGCTGAGTGGCTGGGATGATGTCTATAACCAAAACGCAGCAACCCCGGGCACAAATGAAGAAAAAGATGACGAGTTCAGAATCCGGCTTGCTGAGCAGGCTATCAACTCAGACGGCGGCACATTGGCGGCTGTCAAAGAAGCGCTGGAAAAAGTCGATGGCGTCACCTATGTTTTCGGAGAAGAAAACCGTTCAAATGTTGAAGTCGATGGCCTTAAGCCAAACTCCATGCACTTCATTGTTGTCGGGGGAACTGACCAGGACATCATTGACACAATTGGCCGAGTGGGGCCCGCGGGCATCGATACAAACGGCACGGAGACGGGCACATATGACGGCAATCCGGATGACCCTCAAATTATCAGCTTTGACCGCGTCACGGAAGTTAATCCCTACTTTATTCTCAACCTGACTGTTGACCCTGCAATCTGGTCCAGCCCTGCGCTGATTGCCCAGTACAAAACTGATTGTAAAACCGCGATGGAAAGCCGGACTTATGCCCATGGCGAAGACCTGGTGAATCATTTGCTGGCCGCCACCGTATCGGTCAATGTGAGGGGGATTTTGACAATTGCTTTGCTTCAAGGGCTCAGCCCCTCGCCAGGCTCTTCGGCAAACATTTCTATTCCTGGCACCGAAGTGGTGAATATCACGGCAGATAGAATCACGGTAAACGCCACATGAGAAATCTAGTTCAGATAACCGACCACGTCGACCAGGGTCTGGCCAGGCTGAAGCAGCAATTTCAGCAAGAGGGCACATTCAAAGAGCTGATTCGGGTTTTTCTTCAGCGGTACCAGACTGTTGAAAACGCCTTGTTTTCCCTTTTGCTGGGGCGATTTTTGGCCTTTGCAATGGGGCAGATGCTTGATGATATCGGAACAATTGTCACTCTACCAAGGCCCAGTATTTTGACACCTGACGACGAATACCGTGTGCTCTTGTACGGGCGCATTGCCGCACTCAATAGCAATGGCACGTTGCCCAATTTGCTCGGCATTCTCGGAACGCTGGGGGCAACCAATCGCAGAATTTACCAAAATTTTCCCGCTTCACTCACCATCAATTTCACACCATCGAGCGTGATTCGAGAGTACACAAATATCCGAACCATTCTCGAAACCAGCTCGGCTTCGGTTGATTTAAACATTTGCGCCCATGGTGACGGCGCGTTCGGCTTTAGCGATGACCCCACCGCTCTCGGTTGGGATGAAGGAACCATAGGAGAAGCTATTTAATGACAGCCCCAACTACTATCCCAACATGGGCAGACGGAGCCGGAACAACGGTTGTTGGCTCCCTGACTGTAACAGCAGTCAACTGGAGAAGCAGTATTGCAAGCGGCGGCTCAATCACCCGCTACATCTTTAGCGGTTCCCCGTCACTGGCTTCTGTTGTTGCGGGACATGAAATAGAGGTTTCTGGCTGCGCAAACGCTATTCATGACGGGACCTTGCGGGTGACAGCAGCAAATGATGCGGATAACTGGATTGAAGCCTACAACCCCGACGTAACCAGTTCTGGAACAGATGAAACAGGAAGCTCTGCCTCTGCCGCGATTCTTGCGGGGGCACCAAGAAAAAAAGAGCCTAGCGCCAGCAAAAAAGCACTTGGGGCCAGAAGCCCAGAAAAGCCAAGCGACGGCCATCTTAACTGGATTTTATATTGGGTTTGCGCGTGGATTGAATATTTTGCAAATGGCGGCTCAATCATTTTGCGCTCTGGTATTGCAGCATGGAAGGCCGTGACTAGAACGTTTTCTGGTGCTGAGCTGATTCAGGGCCAAGGTTGGTATCGGTTCGACCCAGACGCCACCGATGAGCCAGGAGAAGGTTTTATACCCCAAGACTCGGGTGCAGGCCTCGGTATTATCGAATCAGCCCACCCCGACGCCATGGCCGCTATGCTCGCCGCATTTGTGCCTGAAATTTTACCCCCGGTTCAGGCAGTCCTGAATTTTGACTCTGTTTCTGCAGGGGCAGTGGGAACGCCTTTAACAGTGACTGTTCCCGGCGCAGTCGTTGGCGACCAAGTGATTTTGGGGCCTCCGTCCGGCATTGACACCGGCCTGATGTGGGCAGGGTTTGTATCGGCGGCTAACACTGTTCAAATCAGGCTATTCAACGGAACGGGCTCGCCCATCAATCCAGCAGAGGCCACCTGGTCAGTCACAGTCGTTCGCCCCAATTCGATGCCTGTTATTACAACGCGGGGTCTCAAAATCTTTGTGAATCTCATTGGCGGCGTTTACGACTCGACCAGTCTTGAAGCGGATTTAGGCATTGCAGACAATGAGGCGGCTTTCAATTTGCTGGTCAATTCTCGACAGCACCGGGCCGCGCTGCTCGACGGTGGCACAATCGAAGCAATTATCTCTGGGTCGGCCACGGCTGATGCCATTATTTTAGCGACAGGCGGTTATTAAAATGCGCTCATTCACAGGATTAGATATTGTTTTTCGCCTTTTAAACGGAACTTTGAGCGGCGAAAACCTTGAAGAAGCCTTGACCACAGAGGCTGACCTTTATCTCGGCCCATGGAACGAGGTTTTAAAAGCCCGTGAACTCAACGCGCTGCTTAACAGCCCCACTGCTTTGGCTGCCATGTTTGCGAGTGAAACGGCTTTTGCTCAACTGCTCGACATTGCGGGGGCCGAAATGGCGGCATCGGACTCAGCGACTGAGCTGATTTCAAACACCAGCTCTGCGATTCTGACAGTAGTGACGAATACCAGTTATCTCAATCTCTGGCAAAATGTTTCGGAAAATAAAACCAGGCTGCAGGCCCGCGTGAATGCAGGCGGGTCAAAACTGAAGCGCTGGAACTACACAGCAAATGGAACGTGGGATATAGCGGCGTTAACGTCCGGATTGGCCGCCTATTCGTATTTCGTTTGCGGAGAAGGGGGGCAAGGGGCAGCTTCTCAATCAGGCTCCGCTTCTGGCCGGGGTGGTTCTGGCGCAGAGGCAAAATGGGGCCAGGTAACAACCGGGTTGCCTAATACAAACCAGACTATAACTGTTGGCACTGGAAACACGACAATCGGCGCGCTCCATACTGCTCTGCAGGGCAATGATGCGACGGCGGGAACGGGAAACAACACCGGGCCCGGAACAACGGGCGGGGCGGCTATCTATGACGCTGACCCACAAAACGCAATTTGGCAGGCCAATACAGGCACAAAACAGGGCTCATACGGTGGTTATGGTCTTGCGGCTGCATCAACCGGCGTGGCTGGTGGGCCTGGTGAGGCTGGTCTATCTGGCGCTGGCGGCACTTGCGCAGGCTCAACCTTTGGCGGCACAGGCGGTACTGGACTTTGCTCTGGCGGTGCGGGTGGTGGCTGCGACACTGGCTCAGGAGCATCTCCGGGCGGAGCTGCGACCGGGTACGGCACTGGCGGCGGCGGTGCTTCACTGCGCGGAAGTGATACCGCATCAGGCGGGAATCCTGGCGGCGGGTTGGCCTGCCTTTACGGGGTGGCAGCATGATTACTCAAAAATACGTTGCGCACTACATCTCCCATGGAGTCATTCTCCACCGTTATTTTATCGGCGATTCAGCCGACGAGGTTGGTAGCGCTGCATTTTGGGACCAGCACATCAAAGAATTGTTTGCCCAGCACCCATTCACGGATTATTGGGCAGGGCTTGACCTGCAAATCTGGCACATGGACAGCCCACGGCTTGACGAAATGCGCGCCCAGGGCTTGGTCAATCTCGAAGACTTCGATTTAGTCAAAGCGGGCTGCCAGGTTGCAGCGGGCCTGTTTTTCAGCAAAGACCGGCTTGACCTTGGGGTATTCCCGCCTGGTTATCAGGCTGATTCAGTAAGCCCCAATAAACTCACGGTTACGAATCTGAACGATGCGCGGCGCACTCTGAGCCATGAGGCTGGTCACTTCCACGCGATGATGAGCGGCTATGGTTCGACCTCTGCTTTCATCTCCAAAGAGCTGACCCGCTGCTTCTCTGAGCTGCGCCCACCCCAGGCCCAAAACGAGGGCGAATGCTGGGCTGAGGTTTACCGGGCTTTTATGGGCTCCGATGAGGTTCGGGGTACGTTCAGCGACGGGGTTCAGTACACCCCAGCGCAAAACCTGCGCCTGTTCAATCTGATGCGGGCCGCTTATTGGCTGCAGGGCAATCTCAATCAGCGCATTATTGACCGGCTGCAAGTCAGTAATTCGCTCTGCTTTTGGCAAGACTTCTCTTTACAGAATCAACTGTTCCAGGCTCCCAAATTGGTTTCAAATGGCTGGTTTGGTGTGGATGCGAACTGGAACAAACACAAATGGTCTCAAAATAAAACAACCGGCCAATGGGCCTGGGAAAGAGTGTGATTTTATGGGCTTCGTTTTAAATCCTCAATTTGCAATTTTGGCAATCAGCCTGTTACCGGAGCTGATTGCTGCGGTAGCTGAAACCGTTGAAGCGGTTCAGACCAATCTCTCAGATGCGCCTCCGGAAGAAAAAAAGCGTGCCGCCTTGGAGGCTGCTTGCGCCTGGTACGATGCCGCCGATGAGAATTTGAAATTCTCCGAAGCCATTGATGCTGAGGTAAAAGGCCAGCTTTTGCCTGGTCTGATTGAATTTATCTACAAGGGCATGAAGCACACTCCCGCTCAGGAGTCCACCGCCGATGACCAGTAGGCATATCCCCGGCGTCTCTCTGCACTGGCCCGGTGAGACACGCGCCCAAATTCTGGCCAGTCCGGGTGATTCGATTGTAAAGCGCTGGCGGGCTGCTCACATGGGAGCGCCAAATTACTGGCGTGACATCGGCTATCACTATGTTTTAAATCGGGATGCCCAGGGCGAATGGGCTGTCTACGATGGGCGGCCAGATTACCTGGCCGGTGCCCACAGCGGCACAAATGCGGGCAATGAGTATCTTGGTATTAATGTGGCGTATGCGATGGATGAGCAGCTACCTGGTGAGGCTGTCGAGGCTTTAGCAAAACTCATTGCAGAGCTGTCCAAAACCTACGGATTCCCAATCAACCGAGCCACTGTGCGCGGTCATCGGGAATTTATCCCAACCCAGTGCCCAGGTGATGCCCTCTACTCGATGTTGAATCAGATTGTGCAGCGGGCCAACCAATTGCGTACAGGCCCCGCGGATGAGCCGCTGAAGCCTGAACCCAGCAAAGAAGAAGAGCAAATCCATCCTATTCGAATAATCAAAGACGGCAAAGAACTGCGAGGTGTTTTAATCAACTCCCAGGCCTTTGTTTCAGTCTATGAGCTGGGCAAACCCAAATGGGACTCAGCGACACGAACCGTAATTATAGAATGAGGCTGAAATGGCAAACGAACAGCAAAATCAAATCAGCGACCAGCGTATCATTCTCACTCTCGAAAACATCGGGAGAATTGGTCAACATGTTCTGATAATCGTCACTGTCTGTACCGTTGTTTTTGGGCCCGCGTGGTATGCCTATGTTGCACAGCCCCTCGAAGACCTGAAGCAGCGAACGGCAAAGCTTGAAGCCTCGATGGATGCCCAGAACAAGCAAATCAATTCGATTGATAAAAGCCTTGCGATTCTGAGCGAAAGAATGGGCCAGGTCGCAGACTCGTTGAGCTCTATCAGAAAATTCATGCAAAAGGAATACGATAAATGACTGCGACCCCATCAGACGATTATATCCCCGCTTCTGAAAGAGACGTTCCCCGCGAACACAGGCGCTATACATGCAACATGGGAGGCGGAACTGAGAAATCTTTTCGCCTCCCCCTCGATGTGAAGGTTCTTGATGTGCAGAACGATACCGACCAGGACTTAACTTTTTACGTCTCTTTTTATGACGGCACCACTGACACTCCGAGCGGATTGCACACACCAGGAACCAGTTCACGCATTGAAACCGTGGCGGCGGGCTCATCGCGCCCAGTTGCCCAGAACACTGAGTTCAATTCAATCCACTTCAAAGCAGGCTCTGCTGCCACTGGCTTGGTCACGCTTCGCCCAGGCGCAGGCCATGAAAATGAGTTTGGCACTTTAGAAGCCCGTGCAATTGCGGCGGTAGTGTAACATGAGCAAAATGTATATTCCAGGACAGGGCTGGGGGGGGTCTGGCGCGAAATCATTTT
Source organism: bacterium (Candidatus Blackallbacteria) CG13_big_fil_rev_8_21_14_2_50_49_14 (assembly GCA_002783405.1). Taxonomy (NCBI): domain Bacteria; phylum Candidatus Blackallbacteria; species bacterium (Candidatus Blackallbacteria) CG13_big_fil_rev_8_21_14_2_50_49_14. The sequence goes on from PFGG01000022.1 coordinate 13,900, forward strand.
CTGATTTGTCTGGTCAATTATCAGCGACTCAGGTTCCAGACGCTGAATTGTCAATAGCCAAAACAAATGGGCTTCAAACTGCTTTAGATGGGAAAGCGGCATCAAGTCATGCTCATGCTGTAAGCGATATTACAGCCACCGGAACCCCAAGCAGTAGCACATATCTGCGCGGGGATGGTTCGTGGCAGACTCCGAGCGGTGGCGGCATATCACCTTCACTTATTCGCTGCACAGGAATCAGCGTCAAAGGCAGCACGAATACAAATGTGCTTCAATTAGCAACCGTTGCTGAAACAGTTGGAACGGGAATAACTGTAACAAGCGACGCTACAAGTGGCGGGTATATCACTGTTTCAGCAAATGGTGTTTATCATGTTTCTATCTCACTGTACAACACAACAGGAAGCCCTCAAAATGTGTTTGTAAAACGAAACGCTTCACTTGTGAACAATGCAGGTGCAACTGATACCGATTTAATCAGAATCGGGTCAATTACGACTGGAAACGTCAACGGGGCATCTTTGTCTGTTTACTTGACGACATCAGACAAATTGTACTTCACTGCACCGTTCACGCCTGATAACACATACCCGCTTTTCAATCAAATGGTCATAGCGAGGGTCAGCTGATGGCAACAATAGAGCAAATTAAAAACGCTGCCGGAGCGCACATTGAGCAAGTTCACGGGTACAAGCAGTACAAACGTGAAAATATTTTAGCGCAGCGCAGCGGATATTCCATAATTGATTTGACCAAAATGAATACATTCATTGACGCAGTTCGCGCGAAATCAACAGAGCTTGAGACGCTTTCGGACGGTCAGGTTGAGCAATTTGAAACAGTCCTCAGCTGGTATGCATCAATAACCCCGTAACATCTCCTTAAACTTCTCCCCA
>PFGG01000023.1 GCA_002783405.1 bacterium (Candidatus Blackallbacteria) CG13_big_fil_rev_8_21_14_2_50_49_14
CAGCCACCCAAGCAGGCAGCTCAGCCCCTTCAGGCAGAATCAGATAGCGTTCGGGCAAAGCCTCTTCCAAACATGCCTGATAAGAGCCCCAGGCCGCCACAAAGAGACGGTGATTGACCACCGGATGAACCAGATAAACAGGTGTTTCAAGCGAGAACATAGGCTTATTCTACCCCAGACTCGGGGCAGCCGTTCAACCCGCCTGTTTTTTAAGCCCCAGCATAAACAGCAGGAGATTGGTGAGAAAGTGAAAACCTGTGGCCAGAAAAAAGATCGCCAGGGCATCCCACCAGGTGGGGGTATAAAACACCAACAAACCGATCAGGCAGCCCAAAACCGAATCGCTCTGATCTACAAATTTAAACACGCCCCCCAGAATTCCCACCCCTTCTTTGCCCGCTTCAATCTGCAAGCGCCGCTTGATAAAACTGTTCGGCAGCTCGGCCAAAACATAGCTCAAGCCCCAAATTGCGCCATAGAACCAGCCCAGGGGCAAAACCCAGGTCTTGAAAGGAATCAGAGAAAGGTCTGCCGCCCAGTTAAAATTTTTGGCCAGCAGCTCAAAAACCTGGAGCCAGAATGCACTGACCCCGATCATGCCGACAAACCCCTTCCAGGTTTTATTGTCGCCCAAGATCCGCCGCCCATCGCGCCAGTTTTGGCCCTGATCCATGGGCACTTGCCAGCCCTTGCAAAGGGGCAGTTTCATCCAGACCATATTCGAAATACCCGCCAGCACCAGCGGAAAAATCAGCCAGAGTAGACGCGACAGAGAACTCATGGGCAGGCCCTTAAACCGAAGCCGTTTCAGGCAGGGAAGCCCCATTTTCAAGAATCTGAATCTGACCGGTCTGGCCATTCAAACTCAGGCGCTGCCCATTCTGAATCCGGCGGGTGGCACCCGACACGCCGACAATCGTAGGAATTCCCAATTCACGGCCAATGATTGCGGTATGCGAAAGCAGACTGCCTTTTTCAACCACCAGGCCTGCGGCTGAAATCATCAAAAAGACCCAACCCGGATCCGTCATTTCGGCGACCAGAATTTTACCTTTCAAATCCCCTGTCACAGCAGCCGGATCGGTCACAATCAGCGCTTCACCCGTAACCAGACCCGGAGCACAGCCCGTGCCCTGCAAGGCCGAGCCCTGTTCCAAAGGTTCAGGAGGACGCTGCGGAATCAGATTGAGCCCAACGGGCCCCTGCGTCAGCAAACGCTCGCGGGGCTGCTGGGCATACCACTGCACGCTTTCAATCCGGCGCTCAGCCACCCGCAGTTTGAGGGAGGGCACCCAGCCATGTCCATAGACAAAAGCCATCAGCTCTTCAATACTGAGCAAGAAAATATCACGGGGCTGTTCCAAAGCGCCTGCCTCTGCCAATTTTTGACCCAAGACATTGAAAATCTGGCGCACCAGCCCAAAGGAACGGGCCCGATCCAAGCGTGAACTTTCACGGTAGTTGATACTGCGCCGGGCCTGCTTTAAGCAATAGCGGAACAGCATGTCCATCAAGGGATTCAAACGGCTTTCACGCTGCAAGCGGCTTTCGGCCTGGGTGCGGATCTCCGCTTCCCGTGCGGCCAACTCAGCCACGGTCAGGCTGCCGGGCACATAGCCCAAAATCCAGCGCATCAGCTGTTGCGGCGCCTCGCGCAGACTGGGGGATTCGAGTTTGAGTTCGGCCAGGCTGCGATCGCCATAGGCCGCCAAATGGGTTTCAACCGCCGTATAAAATTCCGAAAAGCGGCTGTAACGCAGACGGGTTAAAATTTCAGGGTCTTCACCGTGGCGCTCTAAAAAGTCGTGAAGATCGGCTTCGGCCCGCACCTGCTCAGCCAAAGCAATCACAGAGCGCACCGGCTCGACACTCTCCATGCCGGCCACACCACAGAGCAGGTGGTTAAAAATTTCACGGCTGTCAGCAAAACCTGCTTTTTCAAGCAGTTTGCGGCTTAAACCTGAAAAGATAAAGGCAAAACCATCGTTGAGCACGGTGATTTCCCAACCATAGAGCAAATCGGAACAGAGGTTGGTATAGGTTTCGAGCAGGGCGTGGGAGTCCATAGCCTGCAGATCGTGGGCCTGAAAAGCCTGACTGACCCGCTGAAACTTCTCACGAAAAGCCAGCATTTCGGCATCGAGGTTGCGGTGTATTTTGCCCAGTTTCCGGGCAATGCCCAACCACTCACGCCAATGCTCTTTCCATTCCAGACGGGGTTGGCCGGTTTGTTCTTCGCGGCGGCGAATGCCCATCATTTCTTCCCAAACCCGGATATAGGGCTCAGTGCCAGGCAAAAGCCGAAACATGGCATACCAATGGCTGAGGTTATAATAGACCCTGCCCTGCAAATGCCCAATCAGATTGCGAAAAACGGTCTGCTTGGAAAAAACCAGTGCGTGGGGCACGCCCATGCGAATCACTGAATTGCGGAAAAGAATCTCATAGGCCCCGCGAATATACGAAAAGGTCAGGGGCGTGGTAATGCCGGGATAACTCTCCACGACATTGCTATTGTCAAAAACAGTGCGCTGGCCCCGGGGAATGGTGGTAATTGGGCGGGCCTGCAAAAGCCAGAAATTGCCTTGGGCATCCTGGGCCCATTCCAAATCCTGACAGTGCTGGTAACGTGATTCCGCTTTGAGCGCCAGGGCCAGCAGGGTAATGCGCTGCGCACTGTCGAGCACGGGTTTGCTGCGCTGGGCTTCAGGCACCTCTGCTTCTTGGGTACCACCTCCGGGAGCGGGCAGCACCTGTTTCAATTTATCCGAGAGCTGAACCTCCCATTCCTGAGTTCCACGCTGGTAACGGTAGGTATCGGTTTCGACCTGATCGCTGACCACCCCTTCGCCCAGACCATAGCCCGCACTGATCACCAGCTCGTTCAAATCGCCCAAGGGATTGGCCGTAAAGATCACGCCCGAGGCCCGGCTTTCGACCATGCGCTGAATCACGACGGCCAGACGCAGACGGGTGGGGTCCAACCCCCGCTCGTGCAGGTAAACCAAGAGACGCTCATTGAACAAACCTGCCCAGCATTGCCGCAATTTGTCTTCAAGCTGAAAACGGGGCACACAGAGCCAGGTATCCAATTGGCCCGCAAAGGAATGCAGGGGAGAGTCTTCCCCCAAAGCCGAAGAACGCACTGCAAAGATCCCTTCTTCAGGCAAAGCTGTGCGCAATTCCTCGCGCAGGGCAGCGGGGATTTCCAGTTCAAGAATCAGCTGTTGGAGCTGAAAACTGGTCTGTTCCAAGCTCAAGCGCGATTGGGTATTCAGCCGTGAAAGCAGGCGCTGAATTTCTTCCTGCATGGGCTCGCAGGCCAATTCCAGGGCACGGGTACTGAGCACCCACCAATCCGGCACCGGCAGGCCCTGTCGGGAAAGATGCCAAAGATTCTGGGCTTTGCCCCCCAATTCGGGCCAACAGGTTTCGGGGCTTTGAGCGGTATAAATCAAAGAATCTGCCATATCAGCCCCCTACGAACCACCAATTCAAGCAATAATCCAAGCGCATTGATCAACATATAACCTTCCATAAACGGTTTCAAGCGCGCCGTTTTTGAACTCGGGCGCAAAATAAACAAGAAAAAGAAACTCAAAACGACCACCACCGCCAGGGTCATGCCCAGCACGAACCAGGGGCTGAAAGCCGCACGCAGAATAAACGACATCAAAAGACAATAGTGCAGACTGATCACCAGCATGGGCAAAAAAGCCCCCAAACGGTAGCCAAAGATTCGGGAATAGGTCTCATATTCATTTTCATCCTGTGGGGCTTTGAGCTTGCGTGAAAGTTCCCAGGCCAGGCCGGGCAACCAAAAAATCAGCAAAAGTGGCAGATATTCTGAACGCCAGTGAAAATTGGGGTGACCGGCCACATAGACCGCCAGAATATAGAGGTTCATCAGCAAAACCGAAGGGTTGTGGCTGATCAGGGCCAGCAACAGGCTTTTTGAAATCAAGCCGCGCAGAAAAAAATAATTCAGCATCAGCAGGCCAAAGCCAAATAAAATCAGAAAGGCCCAGAGCGCTCCCGTCACAAACAGATTCAAGCCCAGCATCAGGGCAATCGTCAGCCCCATCAAAAGCTTGAGATCTGAAAGCAGCACCTGGCCTGAAGGCACCAAGCGGTGGGGAAAAAGCACTTTATCGCTCTCGGCGTCTTTGAGTTCATCGGAAATCCGCAAAAACAGCAAAAAGAGAAAAATCGTAAACGCCCCGGCCAGCGAAGCCCGGTTCACCCCCAAAGACTCACCCCGCAGCACTGCCACAAAAAAATAGAGATTGTAAAACGAGAAAAGCGAAATCAGCAGGCTGGGAACTGGGGGATACATTTCCCCCAGATACAAAGCCAGACGCGCAGGTAAAGCGCGCGTCGGTGCTGAAGTGGATGCTTGAGATTCGTGATGCATACCCCGCAGTTTAGCGAGAGAAAGCCCTGGCTGGCAGTTACCCAGCACACACTCGGCACTTAAAAATGCAAGAATTCACGAAACTTTAGCTTTCTCAATAATGCCAGGGAAAACGGCTGTAATCCTGGGGACGTTTTTCAAGAAAGGCATCGCGGCCCTCTTGGGCTTCATCGGTGCCATAGGCCAGACGGGTGGCTTCACCGGCAAAGATTTGCTGGCCCACCAGGCCATCGTCGATCAGATTGAAGCCAAATTTGAGCATGCGCATGGCCGTGGGCGATTTGTGGTTGATCAGGTGGGCCCATTCCAAGGCCACGGTTTCGAGTTCAGCATGGGGCACCACCTTATTGACCATGCCCATTTCAAAGGCTTCACGGGCGGTATAGTCCAGCCCCAGAAAAAACACCTCGCGGGCCCGTTTCTGACCACATTGACGGGCCAGATAGGCCGAACCATAGCCCGAATCAAAACTGGCAACGTCCGGGTCGGTCTGCTTGAAGCGGGCATGTTCTTCAGAGGCCAGGGTTAAATCACAGACCACATGCAGACTGTGGCCGCCGCCCACAGCCCAACCGGGCACCACGGCGATCACGATTTTGGGCATAAAGCGGATCAGACGCTGCACTTCGAGAATATGCAAGCGTCCCAGACGGGCGGGATCGATACTGCCCGGATCACCTTCGTATTTATAGCCATCTTTGCCGCGAATGCGCTGATCCCCCCCCGAACAGAAAGCCCAGCCGCCATCTTTGGGTGAGGGGCCATTGCCTGTTAACAGCACAGACCCCACATCGCTCCACTGGCGGGCATGCTCCAAGGCGCGGTAGAGTTCATCCACCGTATGGGGGCGAAAGGCATTGCGCACTTCGGGGCGGTTAAAGGCAATTCTGACCGTGCCCTGTTCGCGGGCGCGGTGATAGGTAATATCTGTAAAATCAAAGCCGGGCACAGTTTCCCAAGCCTGGGGGTCAAAAATCGGGGAGATCGTCTGCGACATGGGGGCACTCCTTGAACAGGATTTTTTCAGGCAGTATACCCTTTTCGTGGATCTTGCTGAAGAAAATCGCAAGAATGATTTGGCTCCGAACAATTACAAAAAACGACAATCCAATCCAAGGGGGATTATGGCAGATTTTGGCCTTTGATTTTTCAAGCCCTTCACCGTATATTCAGAAAATCACGCCGCTGCTGGGGGTTTTTCTATGGGCAAATTTTTAATCTCTCTTCGCAAATCTTTTACGCCTTTTACGGCCAGCCTTATGACCAGTCTACTGCTCTTTTCCTGCATGACCCAGGCTCCCAGCTTGAACAACCCAACATCCCCTCAGGGGTTTCAAATCAAAAGTCAGGTGGCTTCTGCTCATTCTTTGATTCCCGCCAATACGGCCCTGGTCAAAGGCATTTCACCTGAAGTGTTTTCCCCAGTTGGTTTTCAGGTAC
>PFGG01000024.1 GCA_002783405.1 bacterium (Candidatus Blackallbacteria) CG13_big_fil_rev_8_21_14_2_50_49_14
CCTCTGTTCTTGCTTTTCTCAACTGAACTCAAAAATTCAGTCTTTCATTCTGAAGCACTGGCTTTGGTTTTGATTGCTTGACAGATTTGCTTTATTTCAATTATAGTTAGACCATAAAGGTGTAATTTTTTTTGTTCAAGAACGCCAGTAATGAGAAGTTTCTGAACAGTTTTCAAATCTAATCTTGGATATAGGGTATACTCATGTCTATTCGCATGCGAATTTTTAGACAAAGTCAAAAAGGTTTTACCATATTAGAACTTTTAATGGCTTTGGTTATTTTTATCATGGTTACCGCAGGGATTCAGCTGTTTGTAATTTCAGCGATGACCTCGATGAGCCGTCAAACCAAGGCTGAAATTGCAGAAGATTTGGGCGAGATGGTCAGCACCCAGGTCGCAAGAAGTTCTACTAATTTTCAAGTGTTGGATGATATCGTGGGCTTAAATCGTGCTGCTTATACCGCAGCACCCCTTGCTCTGACGCTGTATTCAAATGCAAACCCCAATGTAAATCCGTTGAACCCGAACAGTAATACTACTGTTTCTGGGCTTTTCGGTACCCAGGGCCTGAGCAATATTGACGCCCAGGCGAAAAAATTACCTTGGGTAGAAATCAAGCTCTTTGCAAAACCGATGCCGGCTGAGCAGGAAATTCCTTTTACCAACCCTACTCAATACATTACGGTTCCCTCTTTAACTCAAATTGAAGTTTCAACGGAAGTCAGTTGGAAAAATCCTGCCAGTACCAAGGTGCGCACACGCACGTTTACACGCGTTTTAAGCAAAGACTTTTCTTCATATCCTTAGCTGATAGGAAACAATTTAAGCATGGTTTTTTTGAGAAAATTCAAAACGAAATCCCAGCAGCGATTTCAAAAAGGTTTGACTTTGGTTGAACTGATGGTGGTGATGGGTTTGATGAGCATTGTGATTGTTGCAATTACCAAGTTGATGTTCTCTTTTACCACCAAAATGAATCAACAAAATTTAAGTATGCAAGTTCGAGAAGAGCTGCGCAATACCCTGCGCGGTTTGGAAAAAGAATTGCGTAATGGCAGTGGCGTGATCGCCTCTTGCAGTTCCTCACGCTGTGGTGGCCAAACCTATAACAGCGGAGCTGATGTTTTGGTGATTGCACAACCCATTTACAATCCTGACGCAACACCTAAATCTCTCAACCCCTATGGCACGGGGGGCAATGAAATGGATTTTGATGTTGTTGTTTTTGAAAAAATCACCGACAATACCAAAATTCCACCTGTCAAAAATCTGGTCATGAGTCGTTTTCCTGGAACCGGAAGTGCTCAGGTGCCTCTCAATAAACAAGTGAGGTACAGAGGGCTTTCCGATATCAATACAGGTTTGCATGGCAAAGCAGGAACCTCTGCCTATGAGCGTTTTTCCTATTACAATAGCAATGGCAATAAAATTACAAGTGCGCTCAGCTGTCCTGCGGTGCCTGAGACGCCGTCTAAATGTCCCCGTGTGGTTGAAATTCAACTTTGTGGCTTAAAAACCTACGGGGCCCATAACCTTGTGGAATGCAAAATGGTAGACACCCGTTTTCTTTGGCAAAGTTATTTTTCCTTATAAGATTAATTTTGTGTAAAGACTCTGTTTAAAGGCGCTACCTGCCTGCTCTTTTTTGGGATAAGGCATAAGGTATGATCTGTGAACAGGGAGGCCTCCTGCTATTCGTCTTGGAATGATGTATCTGCGTGGCAAAGATTTTGATCAAAGCAAAGTCATTGCTCCGCTTGCCTTTGGCTATCTTTCTGCCTATCTGCGTGAATATCTCAACTTTAGCGATATTGTGTTGACGATTGATAATCCAGACGCGCTTTTGGCTCAAAATCCACAGATTATTGGAATTTCTTCCTTTACCGAAACCTTTGAAGATGTTATTCGCCACGCCCGTTATTTTAAACGGGTAGCTCCTGAAATCCCGATTATTTTGGGCGGGGAGCATATTTCTGCTTTGCCTGAAAGTTTACCAGAGGCTGTGGATATTGGCATTTTGGGGGAGGGTGAAGAAACCCTGACGGAAGTTATGGATCTCTATTTGCGCAAAGAAGCCACTCCTGAAAATCTGGCCAAGGTCAACGGGCTGGTGTTCTGGAATCAGGGGCAACGGGTCATGAGCCCTGCCCGTGCCTGGATTGCGGATCTGGATAAAATCCCTGCCCCTGATCGCTTTCTTTTGCATGAAACCAATTCCAATTGGCAACAGGCGATCTTTACGGCCCGTGGCTGCCCTTATAAATGCACCTTTTGTGCCTCTACCCGTTTTTGGCAAAAAACACGCTATCATTCAGTCGATCGTGTGATTGAAGAGATTGAGTATATCCGCAGGCATTTTCCCAATCAGGCGCTGATCGCGATCAATGACGATTTGTTTCCCTTGAATAAAAAGCGTCTGAAACAAATGGTGGAAGCTATTCGTGCCCGTGGAATTCACCGTCAGGTGGGTTTTGTGCTCAATGCCCGTGCCAGTGTTTTTGATGAAGAAATTGCGCAATTGGTGCAGGCCATGAGTGGTCAGGTGGTGGGGTTTGGGTTTGAATCTGCCAGTGACCATGTTTTGACTTCTATCAAAGGCAAGACCTCGGCCCGTGAAAACTTAAAAGCCTTGGAACTGTGTGAAAAATACGGTTTGGCCGTGGTTGGGAACTTTATGGCGGGTGGCCCCGATGAAAGCCTTGAAGACATGGCCAAGACCTGGTGGTTTATTGAAAAAAACAAGCATCGGATTTGGCATCCTTCTGTGGGACTGGCAACGCCCTATCCGGGTACTGAATTCTGGCAGAAAGCTGAAACCATGGGGCTGATTACACCTGCGTTTGAGCGCTGGAATGTATTGGATCTGGGGTTTCGTTATGAAGATTCAGTTTATATGAATTCCCAGGTGACGCGGGAAGAATTTGTTCCTATTTATGAGCAATTCAGGCAATTCCAGGCCCGTGGTGATCTCAGCCGGGAACAGTTTGCCCAGTTTCGCGTACGTCAGCGCTATCTTGAACAGGTGTTTGAAGCACTGGCTCAGGATTATCAGGGTGTTGAGTCGATTTTGGAAATAGGCATTGAGCGCTCTCCTTTGCATGAAGCGCTGCCTGAGACAGCCATCAGCTATCTCTCACCCCTTAAAGGAGAATTGAAACTTGAGACTTTGCAGAAAAAAAACTTTTCTCTGATCGTATTGGTACATGCCCTTGAAAAACTGCGGGATCCGCTTAAAGCTCTTGAAGCGCTCAAACCCCTGCTCGCACAGGACGGTGAGTTGGTTTGCCTGTGTTACCATGCAGGCCATCTTTCGCTTTTGGTGGATTTACTCAAAGGGCGTTGGGAACCTCAACTTTTTGCAGTTCATCATCCTGCTGCCCTGCGCTTTTTTGCAGCTCAAAATCTTTCAGATTTATTCGAGGCCGCAGACCTGTCACTGGTTCAACAGGAGTATTTCAAATTTCCAGATCCGAAGCTTCAAGATGCGGCTCGACAGCTCAACGAATTACTGGCCCCCGTACTTGCGAACTCGAAGGCCGCTCAAACCTGGGATTGTTTCAGTCTTGTCTTGAAAGCTCGTCATCCACAGGCAGTTTCTTCTCAGCGTCCTGAAGCGCGAATGACGGAACTGGCTCTTCCCCAGGGCCGATAACTCTGTGGTATATTAAGCGCAGGGTATTTAACGCATGAAACTTGCCTTTTTTCCTCTTTTTCATCCTTCCAGCTTTGATGGCAAAGGTTTCCAAGGTACAGGCATTGATTTCATGTCGGCCTATTATCTGACAGGCCTTTTGCCTTTCCTTGAAAAACATTTTCCTGATTTACAGACCTGCGTTGAAATTACGTTGCCGCGTATATTGTTGCAACGCCCTGATCTGGTGGTGATTTGGAGCAGTACACCGTCCTTTGAACAGGTTGAAACGGTGGCTGAAGTGATTAAACAGAATTTAGAAATTCCAATTTTATTGGCGGGCCCACATATTTCACATTTGCCCACAGCTTTGCCTGCCCATGTCGATATTGGTATTTTGGGTGAACCTGAAATCCCGCTGCACCAGCTATTGGGCATCTTCAGCAAGGATTTGCAAGCCGGGCCCATGAAATATGGCAAAGTACCCGGTTTGATTTACCAGAGCCGGGGGCGTATTTATTCAGGTTCTCCAGCTAAAAGTATTCAACAGATTGATCAGTTGCCCATGCCCCGGCACAGTTTATTGCACTCCCTGCCAGGCCGTTCGATCCCCTTGGTTTCTGTTTCTCGCGGCCCGCACTCTTTGATGGGCTTGCTGACCCAACCGCCTTCAGGGCGTGTGCGTTTTTTCTCTCCTGAGCGCACAGTGGCCGAGATTGCGCAGATTGCAGCAGATTATCGACAGCTCTATAGCAAGTGGCCCGTGCCTGCGGAAATGCTGGCTTATATTTTTCCGGTTTATATTGCCGATGAACTTTTTCTGGCTCAGCCTGAACGCTTTCAGGCGATTTGTGAGGGAATTCTTGCGCAAAACCTGCACAAATCGGTTTTCTTTATGGTGAATGCCTACCCGTCACAATTGAATCCAGAAACTTGTCGTTGGTTGCAATTGATCAATACCCGTAAAATCATTTTGACTTTCCCCAGTTTTTCGACCCGCGAAGCGCCTTGGATGCCGGCTTGTTCTGCGGAACTCTTAACCCGGACTTTGGATGTCTGTGAGCAGTACCGTCTGGGTGTGATTGGCAATTTCTTGCTCAATCCCCTGGCCGAAACCACCCGTCGTGAAATGGCCCATACCTATTGGACACTCTGGGAAAACAGACGTCGTTTTGATAAATTGAAAGCCTTTTATCTGCCTCCGATGCCCGGCACCCCCCTTTGGGAACAATACCAACAGCAGTACAAACTCAAAGCTGAAGATTTGGAGCGTCTACCCTGGCAGCAATTTGATCCTGAGCGGTTTACCCCCACTGTTCCGCTGGTCAACCGCACGGTGGATGCTGAGAGTTTTGCCTCAATCATGAAGGGCTTTCAAGTTTTGGCTGCCGATGATGGCGGGGTTCCAGATCAGGAAAAAGCCCCCATGAAACAGGATCAGGCCTACCAAATGCAGTTACAGTCTGCAAAGGCTTTACAAAAAAAATACTTGCATCCCGGCATGGACGTTTTAGAGGTTATTTTAGACGAGAGTTTTTCGCTCAAACCCTATTTGGCATCTGATTTCTGTGATTTACAGCAATTGAAGGTTGAAGGCGGACAGCTCAAGGGGCCCGCTCCGCGCCCTGTGGATTTGATCATTCTGCGTGGCTCACTGGCGGGTTTACGCGAGCCACAAGCCGCTTTGGTGAGCCTCAGTCAGTCGCTTAAACCCGATGGGCAGATGCTGATCAGTCTGTTAAATGCGCAAAATATTGCCTTTATTCTTTCTGCCTTGAATTGGAGCTTGGAGCGCAGCAGTTATCCCTATAAGCTTTTGCGCTATTATTCTGAAAATACAGCACGTGAGCTGATTCAATCGGCCGGTTTGAAGATTCTGGACTTAGAATATACTATAATGAATAATATCCAGGGTTTTCGGGACTCCGTGGAAGGTTTGTTGAAACGTTTTGAAACCTTCTGGCCCCTTGCTGTAAGCGAAGAACGCCTTTATATTATGGAAATCAGCATGCTGGTAAAGAAAAACAGGAAGTGAACCCATGTACGATCAATACCGTCAACAAATGGCTGAAAAGCTCAAGAGTTTGATTAAACCCGAGCATCAACGGGTTTTGTGTGTGGGAGATCCTCTGGCGCTGATTCAAACACAGATTCAAGAGCAAGGGGGGGAGTTTGTTCTGGTAGAGAGCCTGAACCCCAACTGGCGTGATATCAGCCGTGATCAACCCAAATTGCCTTTGGATTTACCTGAAAAGCATTTTGACCTGCTTTTGGTCTACCATGCGCTTGAACAGGCGATTGACCCAGAACGCTTGATTTTGGAATTGCGCAAATATATGCAGCCTGAAGGCCAGATTTATATTGTGGCCTATAATGTTGGCCATATCTCCACGATTATCAACCTGCTGACAGAAGGCTGGGCCTACCAGGATGATGGCGCTTTGCGCCACAGCCATGTGCGCTATTTTTCCAATGAATCTTTGCGCAAACTGATGGATCAGGTGGGGTTTGAATTTGTAGATGAAGTGGTCTATCAGATTCAGCAATTGCCTGTTTTAACCCGCCAATTGTCGCAGATTATGAAAAACCCCTATCTCAGTATTTTGAGTTTTATTATGATTGGCCGCAAAATCAATAGTTTTCCCTTTATTGATTTTGAAGATGATTCTGAAAAAGAAGCGCCTGTCAAAGCCGATAAAAAATCTGAATCCCCTGCGAGCCCTAATTAAGCTCTGTCTGAGGTGAGTCCGCTAGATAGTAGGTCAATTGACGCAAGCGCCTGAATTGGCTTTGTTCGGATTCAAAACGAGGAATCGTATCAAACAAGGGCTGCATGGTTTTGAACCATTCACAGGCCTTTTCGTATTGCTGTGTTTCCACAAGTAACTCCAAAAACTCCTGATGGGCCTGGGCCTGAAAAAAGTGTTGCCTAAGATAGGTCTGATAGCTTTGCAAGGCTTTTTCCGGTTGGTTTTGTAGGCGTTGAATGCGGGCCAGTTCAAAACCTACACTGCCAAATTCAGGAAGTAGCGCCAGAGCTTCAGCATATAAAACCTCGGCTTGGTTTAAACCGAAGCTGGATTGGCTCAGGATGCGAGCCTGTAAAACCTTGTGGTTCCAAAGCAAAAGGTTTTTCAAGGCCTCAGGTGCCTGTTGCTTTTGATAAATCTGTGCCAAAAGTCTTTGCCAGTGTAAAAAGAAGCTGTTGTGGCCAAAGGGCAAGAGTGCATCTAGCCAGGTGAGCAGCAGTGTGGGGTTGAATTTAGCTAAATTCAGCAGTTGGACGGCTCCCTGGCTATAGGCCAAGGCCCTCTGAAAATCGCCTCTCAAAAAACAATACCAGGCAGCATTGGTCAAGATCAGGGGGTGATGCGGTGTTTGAAACAAACGGGCAAAAATTTGTTCCGCGCTGATTTCAGAGCGATAGCCCGAGGGCTCAGGGTTGAATTCATAATCGGTCAGGCAGGCCGCCATGGCATTGAGTGCTTCCGGAGAGGAGGTCTCGCTTTGCCATTGCATGATTTCACGTACGGCGACTTCTCTGGCGCGATCCAGGAGCAGATGGTAGGTCTGACGTATTCTCAGCAGGGCACGCTGGCTAACGGCCTGTTGTTGAGTGCGGCGAATTCTTCGCGGGAGCTTGAGTATTTCAGGCAGGCGTTTGAGTAGTTTTTCGAACTGATGAGCCGCCGTTTGGGTTTTGACAGCCCTTAAGGCAAAGTCTGCAATTTTTTGGAGCGCTTGTGGGTTTTCTAAATAACTTTCAATCTGTGCTTCAAAATTTTCGCTGTTGTAGAGAATACAGCCTTGATCGGGGGGCAGATAGTCTCGGATTTCAAGATTGCTTTCTTCCATCAAAACAACGGCACCACAGCTTGAGGCCTCAAATGCTCTCAGGTTCATTTCGCTGCGAACACTGTAGTTAAATATCAGTTTGCTTTGATTGAGGATTTTACGAAAATCTTCGCCATAGCGATGGGTATCGATCAAAATTTTATAGCGCTTGCTGAGTTTGAGCAGACGCTGAAGATAGACTTCACGCATGGGATGCAGAGAAAAATTGAGGCTACCCAGATAGGTGACATCATACATTCTTTCAAGTGGCGGAGACTCCAAATAGGTGCGCTCTGGGTAAAGTGCATAACTGGGCCAATACGTGCAGTGGCTATGCCCCGCTTGATTTAAGATTTTGACCAGAGCCCGGTCACAGAGAATATGATCGAAGGCTTCGACATAGCGTAAAACCACGCTCAGGTTTTCGTGCCAGTCAGAGACCACCAGCAGGGTGGGAATGGGGCATTCTGCAATATCGAGCGGCACGGGTGCGTAAAGGCCCCACCAGATCAAAAGCTCGGGTGGACTTTGGGGGGGAAATTGGGCCAGGAGAGACTGGATATTGCTCTGGGCATAGTCATAATTGAGAAGCCGCCCGGTGGAGGGAAACTGATCCGTAACCATATCGTAACCTGGGGGCATATCCGACCATTTGATGCCATTCATGACAAAAACATAAATATTGGGATCAAAGAGGTAATCGCCCAATAATTGGGGGTGGTAGAGCGGGCCGATCAGAGTTTTGAAAGGTGAGGGCATCATTGCTTGCTGGGGGCTTCTACTTGCAATTCATAGGGGGGGCCCTGCCAGTTTTTAAAATAGCGCAGCGGCTGAGCTTTGAGTTGCCAAGGCAAGCCTGAAAGCAAGGCCTGATAAACTTCAGGCAAATTGAAGTCGAGATTTACTTCGAGAGTTTCTTGGTGAAAAGGCAGCACAGGATCCCCCAAAGCGGTCATATAACTGGTTTTAAACAGTGCGGCATTCAAGGCAATGCTTTGACGCAAAAGCTGCTCTGAAAAAGAAGATTGAAGGGGCTGTAAAAATTCAAGCAAAAGGCTTTCCACTTCGCTGTAAAAAGCGTTGAGCTGATTTTCCTGACAGAGTGTAAGCAGCAGGTATTGTTCCGGTGGAACAGGTATTTCCAGCCCAACACGTGTTGGATGACTCATCCAGCAGGTTTCTGTCTGGCCGGCCTGCAGGCCCTGGGCTTTTTCCATAAAAAAGTGCGTGAGCGATGCCAGGCAAGGCCATGTGTGGGGATCTGCTTCCATAAAGCGTTCTATCAGTTGCCGAAAAGGAATTTCTCCGATTTGGTTCAGAAGCAACAGCGGAATTTGCAGGGGTTTGTGAATATAATAGAGAAATTTTGTGAACCAGGCAAAGACACGGGTTTTGAGCCAATCGGCTCGCGGCAGGCTGGCGGTGGCAATCACCATTTCACCCTGTTCAATAATATCGTGCGCATGCAGGCGTTCGGGATGCAGGGTGATCATGGCGGTTTCAATGCCATGGTGTGCCCGGTAGCTGGCTTGGCCCATCTCGGCATTGGGCAGAACCAGGGCATTGTAAAATTGCATGCGACTGTGTTGACCGCTGGCAATGACGGCTTCGACCCCCCGTGTAAACGAGGCATAGGTCTCACCGGGCAATCCCAAAATCATGTCGGTATAGGTCGGCACACCCATGGCCTGAAAACGTTTTTGTAGCTCGAGAAATGTTTGCAGTGAAATATTGTCGCGTTTGATTTGCTTGAGAGTATGGGCGTCCATCGACTGCAAAGAAAGCGTGACTTCGGTATAAATGCCCGCCTTTGCGAAGATTTGGTGAAGTTCCCAGGTGCGTTCGGGTGCGTTTTTAGCGGTCTGCTGATGAAAGGTATGTGGATAGCCTTTGCGTTGAAAAACACTGCCGGCATAGGCTGCGATTTCAAGATCCCGCTTGAGAATGCCAAAATTGGCATCACAGCAGAAAATCATGTCAATTTGGTGATTGCCAAACCATTCCAGGTCACGGTAGAGCATTTCCTGATCAAACTGACTGATTTTGCTCGCAGTGGCTGAACCCCAGTCACAGAAGCTGCATGAAAAAGGGCAGCCCCGATTGGTTTCCCAGGGGGCAATCCAGCGTAAATGGGGATAGGCTCTGAGCAGGGGCAGAAAAACTTCACTGTGATAGGGTGAGGGAATATCTGCCAAAGAGCGCTGACGGGGGGCGGGGGGCTGGTAGATATAGTTTCCCCGGTCGTCGAGATAACTGAGACCCGGTATGTTCTGCCAGTTTTGGATTGAATAATTTTCTAAAATTTGGGTAAATGCGGCTTCACCGGGCCCGTGGCAACAGAGATCGACCCAGGGGTTTTCTCGTAAAAAAGTTTCAGCTTGATCAGGAATTTGCGGGCCGCCAAACAGAATCAAGACTTGTGGATTCTGCAGTTTGAGCATTTGAGCCAGGGCCAGAGAGCGTCGGATATTCCAGACATAAACAGAAAAGCCGACAATCTGTAAATCTTTCAGGCGCGTGGCCAATATTTCAACAGCTTCGGGCAGAAAGAGAGGGGGACAGAATTCAAAGTTTTCTGGTTCTGTCAGATATTTTTGTGCATAGGCCTGAAGCAGGCCTGCAGAATAGGGAAAAAATTGGTGCCCCTGAAAAATTTCGCTGAACTGAACCAGCCCCACCTGAACAGGGCTTTTCATCTTTCATTCCTTTGTCTGCACATGAAGGTATCATACCGGCAGGCTGTATCTGGAGCAAGCTGTAAGTTTTGTGCCAGTCAAGGCACTTAAGAGGCGGATTGACTCTGTTTTACGCTGGCTTCGTGTTTCAGATAGGATTCACGGGCCTCAAGCAGCCCCTCATGCGCTTTAGAAAAGTCTGCGAGCAGACGCTTATAATCGGCATACACCAGCTCAAAATCATGCAAATTGTGATAGCGCTGTTTGATGGTGCTGGCAAGTACCTCGTACTGATCCTCGGATTTGATCGTGCCTGCGGCGGTAAAGCATTGCATGCACTCGTTGGCTTTTTCATTGAGCACATGGCGATCCTTGATCAGTTGATCCCAGGTATCGGCTACCTTTTCTTTGAGGAACTCAAGTTGCTCAAAGGGGTTCATTTCTTCAAAACTTTTTTCAACTGGGCGATAGGTTTCTATCTCCGCCTGTTGGGCTGCTTTTTCTGCCGCCAGAATTTCTTCGGTAATATATTCATGGGGTTCTACGAAAAAGGCGCCACAATCAGGGCAAAAACCATCGTGCCCATCCAGGGGAACAATGTGTTGGCATTCTTGGCAACGAATTTTGAGCTGATCTCGGGGAACATCGGGTGGGGGAGCGCTATTGAGCGGTTTATTCTGAACGATTGGCGTGCTGTGGGCCACGCTTTCTTCTTTGTTGCCGCCTCCAAACAGAGACGAAAACAGGCCGCCGCCCTTTTTCTTTTCCGGCTTGGGCATGGCGCGGTTGGTATTATTGACCGCAGCGCTTTCGTCGACAATATCCAGGGGTTCCACATACATGGCACCACATTCAGGGCAAAAGCCGTCATTTTTTTTTGCGACAAAATTACATTCTTTACAACGGACTGCCATGGAACTTACACCTTTTCAGTTTCTTCGCTGGGTTGGGAATCGTTGGGCAAAACCTCTGTCTGCTCATCAGCACTGACTTGGGTTGCTTCTGCAGATTCTGTATTTTCCTGTTTGACAGGTTCTGTGGGCGGGGTTTCACCGTCTTCTAAAACCTTAACGGTTTTAGCCTGCCAGGAGGCGTATTTGCGCTCAGGTTTAGAGGGGGGCGCTTTGCCTTCTACCTGTTCCAGCAATTCATCCAATTGTGCGTTATCAAGGGTTTCTCGCTCAATCAAAAGACGGGAAATTTCGTGCAGGGCATGTTTGTGGTGCTCCAGCAGATCCTTGGCCCGATCATGGTTTGCATCCAGCAGACGGCGAATTTCGCGATCCACATCGGCAGCAACTTCTTCGCTGTAATTGCGAATATCGCCAAAATCGCGGCCCAAGAAAACCTGTTCGTTTTTCTTGCCTACGGTACGGGGGCCAATTTTTTCGCTCATGCCGTATTCAACGACCATTTTGCGGGCAATTTCAGTGGCCCGTTCAATATCGTTGCGCGCCCCGGTGGTGATTTCTTCTGTGCCAAAAATCATTTCTTCGGCAATTCGGCCACCGAGTAGCATGGCAATTTGATCGTGGAGATAAGACTTGGAGGCTGAAACACGATCTTCGGGCAAGGACATGGTCAGACCCAGGGCCATGCCGCGGGGGATAATCGTGACCTTGTGAATGGGGTCGCAATGCTCCAGAAAACGTCCCACCAGGGTATGTCCCATTTCATGATAGGCCGTGATTTCTTTTTCTTTTTCAGTGATCAGTTTGGTCTTTTTCTCTGGGCCGGCAATGACGCGATCCAGGGCTTCTTCCAGATGCTTCATCTGAATTTCTTTTTGGTTTTCACGGGCTGCCAGCAGCGCGCCTTCATTGGCCAGATTGGAAAGATCTGCACCGGTAAAACCTGGGGTGCGACGGGCCAATACTTCGACTTTCACATTCTTGGCAAGGGGTTTGTTCTTGGTGTGAACCTCAAGAATTTTTTCACGGCCTTCGACATCGGGCCGATCAACAATCACCTGGCGGTCAAAACGGCCGGGACGCAGAAGGGCTGCGTCCAGAATATCCGGGCGGTTGGTTGCTGCAATGACGATCGTGCTGTGATTGTCCTCGAAACCGTCCATTTCAATCAACAACTGGTTGAGAGTCTGTTCACGTTCATCGTGGCCCCCCCCCAGACCGGCGCCACGTTGACGGCCCACGGCATCAATTTCATCGATAAAAATCAGGCAAGGAGCATGTTTCTTGGCCTGCTCAAACAGATCGCGTACCCGTGAGGCACCGACCCCGACAAACATTTCTACAAACTCAGAACCACTGATGCTGAAAAAAGGGACAGAGGCTTCGCCTGCCACAGCTTTGGCAATCAAGGTTTTTCCTGTTCCAGGCGGGCCGACCAAGAGAACGCCTTTGGGGATTTTGGCACCCAAGGCCTGGTATTTGTCGGGGGATTTGAGGAAGTCGACGATTTCTTCGAGTTCCTGTTTGGCCTCATCGGCACCTGCGACATCATCAAAAGTGACTTTGGGGCGGTTTTCCATGACCATTTTGGCCTTGCTCTTACCAAAGGAAAGGGCCTGGCTGCTGCCACTCTGGGCTTGGCGAATCACGAAAATCCACAGCAAGACAATGATCAACAGGGGAATCAGAATGGGAGAGAAGAAAGACAACCACCAATTGCTTTCTGCAGGTTGTTCAACGCGGACTTGAACCCCTTTATCGACCATGCGGGTGACGAGTTGGGGGTCGTTTTTGGGGGTGTAAATTTTCAAACGGGTACTGTCATCCCGCGTGCGTGCCAGGACGACCTGATCCTTGATCAGAACTTCTTCTACCTGACCCTTGTCAATTTTTTGTAGAAACTCTGTATAGCTGATATTCTTTTCACGGTAACTCTGTTTATAAAAAGAACTGGCAAAAACCAGTGTTACCAGAATCAGAAAAATATATAAACCTGCGTTTTTTAAGCCCTTATTCAAAAGATGCACCCCATCCAGATCAGAATCAGTCGGTGGTTTCAGTCAGTCGCTCCGGACAGATGGCGCCAGTTATAAGCAGCCATCACAAGACGGTGAGAGCTTGAACCAGATATACTATAACAAGTTTAAGGCTTGAAAGTTAAGAGTTTCGCTAGAGAGACGCAGCGAGACGATTTAGCGAGAACAGTAAAGGATATGGTGTGATGTCTGAAGTTCTTCCTTTGACTGAACGGGCCAATCCCCGCAGTCAGGCCCTTGATTCTCTGAGTATTGCCGAAATTATTGCGCTAATGCGTGCAGAGGATCAGTCTGTGCTTGCCGCATTTGAACCGGTTTTGAAGCCTTTGGAGCAATTGATTGAAACGGTGGTCGCCTGTTTGCGTGCGGGTGGACGACTGATCTATATGGGCGCAGGCACCAGTGGGCGTTTGGGAGTCTTGGACGCCGCAGAATGTCCGCCTACTTTTCGTACGCCACCGGGTTTGGTGGTGGGATTGATTGCTGGAGGTGAAAAAGCTCTGCAAAATGCTGTGGAAGGCGCAGAAGACAGCCTTGAGGGAGCGCAAGAAGATTTGTTGGCGCTGGCTTTACAGCCTCAAGATATTGTGATTGGAATTGCAGCCAGTGGCAGTACCCCCTATGTTCGAGCGGGTTTGCGTTTCGCACGCGCAGCGGGAGCGCACACCGCTTTGCTCTCGTGTACGTCTCTGCCCACAGAGGATGTGGCGATTGAACACACGCTGATTTTGGCGGTTGGCCCTGAAATTATTACCGGCTCCACCCGTCTAAAAGCGGGAACCGTGACCAAATTGGCCCTGAATATGATATCCACCATTAGCATGATTCAATTGGGCAAAGTCTACGGCCACTATATGGTGGATGTGACCATCAGCAATGCCAAGCTGAAGCGGCGTGCCCAACGCATGATTCAGGAACTGACAGGTTTGGATGAGACAAAGGCCTCAGATTTGCTGGAACAGGCCCAGGGTGAAGTGAAAACGGCCTTGATGATGCATTTGGGGCAGTTTGACGCTGATACTGCGCGTCAGCGGCTGGCTTTGGCCGCTGGTCATTTAAGACGGGCTCTGGAAGGAGCCCCTTCATGAGTATGAAGGGCGGATACGGCCTGATGGTGGATTTGGGCGATGCACCAGCATCTGAAGATCTTGAAAAACTTTACAAGACCCTTTGGCAAAATTCTGATTTGAATGGCCCAGAACAGACCTTTTCAACTTTTGGAACGATCCCCAGAGGGGCCCAGGGGCAATTGCGTCTGGCTTCAGGCTCGGAAATTTCCTTGTATACTCGTTTTGAACAGGACAGTCTGGGCTATCCACCGGGTTGGGAAAGTCCTGTTCTGCTCAGTATTGGCTTGGCAGAGACCGAGCCTGAACTGCCTGAAAACCTTGAACTGCAAAACAGCTTGCAACGGTTTTTAAAAACCATTGCTGAAATTTTACCTTTTCGCATGGCTGTGATGGGGCATAGCAGTCTGTATCATGTGAATGCTGAATTTATGTCTGAAGACTGGCTCGATTTACACCATGAGCTTTTGCTTTCGGTTTGGTTGGAAAAAAAACACCCGCTGCTGAAACGCTTGTCTGCGACTGCTTGGCAGCATTTTCCTTACGCCTGTCTTTTTCCTAGCGATTGGGCCGGCATTCTGAGCACACAGTCGGAGCAGGAAAAGTATTTGCGCTATAAGCAAAATTTATCGAAAGCGTTACATACGCCGAAACTTCAATTAACGTGGGAGTCCTCGGAAAATTTCAGGCCCGAAGATTGATGACTTCCCCGAGCATTTCATCGCCGGTTTTTAAGCTGCGAATGGCAGCCTCTGAAAGGCGTTTAACATTCAATTGAGTGGTGCTTTCTTCTGTTATTTCGGTCGCTTCACCCGTGCTTTGTTCTTCGGCTTGAACGCCCGTGGGGGCTTGTTCGCGAAAAACGGTGCGTCGGGCTTGGAACTCAGGAGTGTTCAGATTGGCGAGATTCTGCGCAGAAGTATTCAGGGCTTGAGAGGCCGCCTGAACCGCTGAAATACTCGCTGAAAAAAACTGACTCATGGTCAAACTCCCTAAGAATTGCTGAAAAGAGGCTGGTACAGATTCAAAGATTTAGATATACTAATTTTAATCTACCCAAGGCTTCTGAAGTCGTTTTATCGCTTTTCCGATAGATAAAGATTATCTTGCGACAGCCATTTGAAACCTTGCTGATCATGATTATACGAAAAAAAGGGTTTAAGAGTAAATACGTCCATGCCAGCACGTCTTTTAGTTACCAAAGAACTCTCTAAATTTTTAGGCGTTCTTTCGCATGCGCACCGCATTCGGATTGTGGAAGAACTGCGCCATGGAGAGCGGGATGTCAATTTTTTAGAAGGTGCTTTGGGGATCAGTCACGCCAGGGTTTCGCAGCACCTGGCTCTGATGCGCTCTCACCGTTTGGTGCTTGAACGCCGTGATGGGCGCCGGGTTTTTTACCGTCTCTCTCAACCTGAATTGGCTGTCTGGCTTTTAGAAGGTCTGCGTTTTATTGAACAAGATATCACCGCAGTCCAAGATATTCGTCAGGCTGTTCAGGAAGTCAAATCGCTTTGGTCTGAAGACCAGACTTTGGCTGAAACAGAGCTGAGTACCGTTCATAAAGAGCCAAAATGAAGCCCTTTTTATTTTTTCGTATTTTTCTTGGCTTTTTCTCTTGTTTGAGCTTGAGCGCTTGTTTGCAGCGTCAGGCCCAACAGACAGATTTGCCACCTTCGGGTGAAATTTATATTCTCAAATCGATTCCCGCAGATTTAAAGTGTGAGTTTATTGCCAAACAGACCCTGACGGATGGAACAGGGTGTGGCCAGCTGACCTCAGGGGTTGCCCCTGCTTACAGTGAGCGTTTGTGGTTTAATTTGCGCAAACGTGCCCGTCAGGAAGGCGCCAATCTGGTGGTCACGCATCAGCTGAGTGCGGGCGAGTCTTTGGAGGGCTGCGCGCGCAATCAGATGGAAGTCAGTTTTTCTTTGTACCGTTGTAAACTCAGGGACATTTCTGCCCATCCTTAGCGCAGACGGTTCAGGATATCCAAGCCCAGGGACTGATAAAGCTTTGCCAGGCGTGTATTCAAATCAAAGCGGGCTGTGATCAGCGAATTCTTGGCCTGAAGCATCGTGATTTGGGCATTGATGACATCCATGCTGATGCCCACTCCCTCACGGTAGCTGACCTGTGCGACACGTAGGTTTTCTTGGGCAACCTGCACGCCAGCTTTTGCCATCAACATGCGTTCGCGGGCTTCCTGAATATCTAAATAGGCCTGTTTGACTTCTACCAGTACTCTTTGGCGCAATTGATCTAAATTGATTTGCGCTTGGGTTGCACTTTCCTGGGCGCGTTGCGCTTTGGCATTGGCGGCCAGACCGTCAAAAATCGGCCAGTTCATGTTCAGGGTATAGTTCATATTCTGAACGTTGTTGGTATTGCCCCCAATTACCTGGTTGTCCTGCAGGCTGTAAACCACTTGGGCAGAAACGGTCGGCCAGATACTGCGCCCCTGAATGGTGGCGTTGAGTTCGCTCATTTCCTTTTGCAAGGCCAGCTGTTTGACTTCAGAGCGGTTGCCCAGTGCCAATTGCAGACTTTCGCTTTCCTGCTTATCCAGATCTACCACCGAAGCCTGTTGATTGAGTTCCATCGGGAAGTCGGCTTCGCGGCCCATGGCCAGATTGAGATTCATTTTTGCTTTTTGATAATTGCCCAGATCTTGGCTCAGGCGTTGCTGAATCTGGATGACCTGACTTTGGGCCTGCAAAATTTCAAGCTTGACCCCTGTGCCCGCTTTGACGCGGGCTTCGGCCAGGCGCACCTGTTCGCGTGCCTGTTCAAGGGATTCTTTGTCAATCTGCACAACTTCCCAGTTTCTGAGTGCGCCGAAATAGGCGTTGGTGACCTGATAGGCGACGTTTTGACGGGCAAGGCGCAGGCTTTCTTCCATCAGGTTGACATTGATCTGGGCCAGACGTACGCCATCGACCACACGAAAACCAGCAAAGAGTAACTGGCTCAAAGTCAAGCGGCTTTGAAAGGTATTCACGCTTGCCAAACCTAAGAAGGCTGCCAATTGGGGATTGCTGCCAAAGCCGCTGCCACCGCTGCCACTGGTATCTGAAGCCGAACCCAAACGAATCGGGTCCTGGCGGCCATAGCTTGCGCTTAAGCTGAGTTGGGGCAGGCCTTGAGCGCTTGTTTCGGTAATTTGCAGGTGTGCGTCTTTGATTTTCTCTTGTGCCATCAAGACGTCATAATGGCCGCCGATGGCGACGTCAATGGCTTCAGTCAGCGTTAAAAAATACTGAGGAGAAGGATTGACCGGCGGCGTGACGGGAGCCAGACTGGGGGTTGGGGCGGGGGTTTCTGCCGAGAATGCAGCGCCAGTGCCTAAACCCAGGCTGGTCATTGCGATTAAACCGAGAAGAGATGCGCGCTTCATTGGAGTTTTGCCGCAACGGTCCAAGGATCCACCGAAACCCCGAGGTGGAAGAAATGGACATTGTTCAGATAATTGGCGCCAGCGCCATACCAGAGTTGGGTATTGTAATTGGCTATGGCATAGATGCCAGGCATGATTTCAAAGCGGCCTTTCAGACCCAAATCACCTGCCAGCAGAAAATCAACAGGACTGCTGCCTGGGCGGTTGCGCACAAAATTGAGGCCCACTGGGTAAATGCTCAAATCGGGAAAAAGCGTCAGGCGATCGTTGATTTTCCAAGCCAGGCTGGCCCGTGCGCCTAAGGAAACCCGATTTTGCTCAAAATCAAGAACACTGCCCGTAAAGGGAACAGGGGTCTGATCCTGACTGCTGCGGTTATCAGGGGATTGATTGTGAAAAAGCAAATCGCCTCCCAGATAGATCTGCAGATTGGGATTGAGATCCTGAATCCAGCCTGTGCCAATTTTAGCTTGCAGGGTATTGACGAAGAAGGCGGGTTGAAAGGGGAAATTGGCCACATTGACAGGCAGTCGGCCCCGGTAGAAGCGTCCCCGAATCGCCAGGGGGTAGAAGAGCAGGAGATCAGTATCCAATCCCATTTCATTCATGGCGGCCCCTTGAATACCCACATTCTGTTCAAACAGCATGGAATAATTCATTTGGTAAAAGAGGGTGAACTGATCTCCAAAAATATGCAGATTATCGGTGGCCTCGGGCTGGCTGTGCGCGGGAGCCAGGCTGGGCTGATAATTTTTGAGGGGTTGGAGATTGATGCGCAGGTTTTGGCTGCTGTTCTGAAAGGGCAGAGCCACAGACTCATAGCCTTCACGGCTGAAAACAAGCACAGAAGGGAAACCGCGCATCAGGCGCAGGCTGAATTTTCCACCCGCCTGACTGAATGCTGCATTCAATGAGTCTTCCTGCTTGATATAGACGTTTTCAAGTGGTTTTCCACTGGCAGCGTCCTGTACCAGGCCTTCAATGCTTACGCCTTGCTCCATGCTGGTCTCTGTGACCGCCGGGTTGGGGGGGAGTTCTGCGGCTGTAGCTGGCAGGCTCAAAAGCAGAGCTAAAACCGTGAGAGAGAGTTTATTCCACATGCTTTAATTTTTCCTTGAACAGGGCGTGAACCTTAAGAAACAAACGACGCTCCTCAGGTTTTAACCCTTTGATAATATTTTTCAGTATGGCATGTCGGCGTTGACGCATGCGCTCGATCAGATTCAATCCGCGCTCACTGATCGTGACATATACCACGCGGCGGTCTTCTTCTGAGCGTTTGCGTTCGACCAGTTTGAGTTTGACGAGACGATCCACCATACCGGTAGAGGCCCCATGGGTCAGATGCATTTGCTGGCTGAGCGCAGACATCGTCGTTTGGCCGTTCATATGCAGGCAATGCAGGAGCCCAAATTGAGGTGGAGTGACCAATTCATTGTCAATGCTTTCTTCCATGATTTGGTTTTTTATAAAATACATCATGCCAATGATGCCTTCATCCATTACCTGAACCAGATGTTCATCTCCCAAATCCATATCTTTTTCAGTCATTCATCGCTTCCGTAGATCTGCTTTTTTTCAATTCAATTTTCCAGGTGAAACAATTTCTTAAGCCTTTTCATTCCTGGATCACACCTGTTTACTTATTTCATCGGTTAGGGTGAAGTTATGTAATTCGCTAACATCATTATATAGAAGTCCTGCTAAAATGGTTACAGTCTAAAATGTTTTTGTGGTAAAAATTTTATATAGTAAAATATTTAGACCTAAAGCTTGACTCCGTAAAAAGGACATTGAATGAACGTAGCAGCCCGCTTTCTTCCCGTTTCTCTGATTTGTTTACTGGGCTTAAGTGCCTGTGATACCCCGCTGGGACTTACTGCCCAATTTTCAGCGGCCCGACAGACAACTTTGCGTGCGACCTTACAGGCTTCAGCCTCTGGGCAGGTTCTGGCTTTGGCGGATCCTTCTGCTTTGCCAGAGGGCCTGAAGCAGGCAAGAGAAATCAAAGCCCTGCTTGATAATAGCAATACGCTTTATCCCGTTACCCGCAATGCCGATGGCTCGCTTTTGATTCCCTTGCCAGCCGGACGTATTCCCGACAGTTCTGGGCGCATTGAGGTGATTTTAACGGATGAAAATCGTCAGACCTATTTCTTAAAAATTGAAACAGGCCCTCTGCTGCGTTTGAGTGATCCTGGCATTCAGGTCTCTCCTGCCCAGGGCATTTTGCCGGGCAGCCGGGTTGCCTTGAGCCTGAACCCGATTGAAAAGACAGCTGATCTCAGTGCTTATTATTTTAACTGGTCTTATGCTGCCGGTGCGCAAGGGCCTTGGGTTGCTCTCAGTGGTTCGGATTCGAGCCTGACCTGGGAGCCCTCCCAGCCGGGCAATTATTATCTGCGGGTTGAAACGGTTGAAAAGCAGTCGAAAACCAGTACGATTTATACCAGTCCTGTGGCCCTTGTCAATGTATTGGATAGCCGCAGGATAGCCGAAACGATTCCTGCTTCTGGCGCCATTCGTCTCGGTCAGCTGATTCAATTAAAGGCTGCTTTGCCTGATGCTGTTACTGCGCAGCGCTATCGCTGGTCTTATAGTCAAAGTCCTGTGGGCCCTTTCTCACCGATTTCCGATGAGGGCGAGCGTATTGATTGGGAGCCCAAGCTGTCGGGAGCCTATTATCTTAGGCTTCAAGTTTTTTCCGCAGACGGGACTTCAGCCACTTATACCTCTTCAGATTCAATGGTGCAGGTTTCTGAGGCCGATGACGCGATTCAGACCGAACCTGCCTCTGGGGCCTTGATCCGGGGAGAAGAAGTACTTCTGAAAGCAAGTATCCCCGGTGAACTTCCTGCCCAGGCCAGTTACCGCTGGTTCTATAGCAACAGTGCCCAGGGGCCTTTCAGCCCTATCAATGGCGAAACCCAGAATGTTCGCTGGAGCCCAGAACAGACGGGTGAATTTTATTTGCGCGTGCGCATGTATGACCCCCAGTCACAACAGGAAAGAACTTTTACCAGTTCAAAGGTTCAAGTCAGTGTGAGAGATTCAGATGATTCTTTTGCACTCTCTCCACAACCCGCGAGCCTGATCCGTGGTCAGGCCGTTCAGATTCAATTAAAACGGCCAGCAACCAACCGTTCGGTTTCCTGGCTTTATGCTTCGACACCGCAGGGCCCTTTTACCTCGATTGCGGGTCAAGGCCCTGAAATCAGCTGGTCGCCCGCCTTGGCTGGCAGTTTTTATCTGCGGGCTGAATTGAGTGGCAATAATCAACCCAAATCGGCTTATACCTCTGCGACGGCTTTGGTGACTGTGGCCGAAGGCAGCAATGTCATTCAGACCGAACCCAACCATTCGATTGGGTTTGGCAATTCGCTTACGCTGACGGCCAATACTCCTCTGAAGGGAGCCGATCTTCGCTATACCTGGTCTTATGGGGTGACCCCTGCGGGACCTTGGCTGCCTGCCCAGAGTTTGTCTGAGGATCCGCAGGCCCGCAGCATTGTTTGGTATCCCCCTCAAAGTGGCAGTTTCTATCTCAAAACAGATGTGGTGGATGCGGCCTCAGGTACGCGCCAGAGCTTTGTGTCTTCCACCAGTTTGGCCTTTGTGACCGACAATCCTGCCTTTTTTCAAACCTCTCCTGCACCTGCCGCGATCGGCACGCAGGGGGCTGTGACGCTTACCACCCGTTTTACGGCTCCCAGTCCTGGTTTTATTTATGCCTGGTCTTACAGTCTGGCGCCGACGGGGCCCTTTACGGCGATAGGGGGAAGTTTGCAACCGCAAATTACCTGGAAACAACCGGGTCTGGCTGGAAATTATTATATTAAATTTGATGCGATTGATACGGTGCTGCACCGAACCCTTTCGTTTACCTCTTCAAATCCCCTGGTTTTTGTTTCTGAGAGCCAGACATCTACGCTAAGGTGATCACTATGTTTTCAAAACGACTGCTTTTATCTTGTTGGGTCTTGATTCTTTTAAGCGTGGGCAGCTGCAAAAAACCTGATGCCGACGCTTCAGGTGAGGCCCGGGCCGAAGTAGGGCAAAGCGAAACCCGCGTCATCAATGTGGGCACCCAGGTGGTCAAAACCCGTGCTTTTGAAGAAAAATTGATTTTGACAGGTGAGGTAGAAGCCTGGAAAAAAGCCACAGTCAGCAGTGAAGTGGCTGGTAAGTTGCAATGGCTGGGTTTGGTTGAAGGAAACGTAGTGGGACAAGGGGCTGTAGTGGCCCGCATCAATGGGCAAGTTTTGGCTGCTCAGAAAGAGCAGGCCCAGGCCAATCTTCAATTGAGCAAGGCCCAGGAACTGTGGCAACTGCGTTCTCAAAACAAGCAAGTGGCCTTGGCTGAAACCAATTATGGCAATTCAGCCGTGCAGTTTCAGCGTCAGAAAAACCTTTTACAGGATCAGGTGGTTTCAAAACAAGCCTATGACAATTCTGAAAACGCGCTGCAAAATGCCCGTCTGCAATTGGATATGCAGCAATTGAGCCGCAAATCTGCTGCAGAATTGAATCGCTTGCAATCGACGGTTGCTGCAGCCAATTTAAGGCTGGCCCAGGTCAATTTAGCAAAAACAGCGGTTACCAGTCCGATCAGTGGCTTTGTGAACAAGGTTTATGTTGAATCTGGAGAATATTTAAACCCCGGTGCGCCGATGGCGGATCTTGTTCAGATTGGCCAGGTAAAAGTGAATATTGGTGTGCCCGAACGCGATATCGCCGCTGTGAAATTAGGCGATCTCGTCAGTATTCATTTTGATGCCTATCCCGATCAGACCTTTACAGGTCCTGTGATTTTTATCGGAGCTGCGGCAGATTCTGCCAATAAGAGTTTTCCTGTCAAGGTGCGTCTGCAAAACCCTGATTTGCGTTTGCGACCCGGCATGATTGCCCGTGTTTCGGTGGTGAAACAACGTGTCGAAGATACCTTGGTCATTCCCTTGGATGCTGTGATTGAACAGGAAAAAGGCAGAATTGTTTTTGTGGAAGTCAATGGCGTTTCGCAACGCCGTGAAATTGAAACCGGTGCCAAATCCGGAACGCAGGTTCGGGTCTTGAAAGGCTTGAAAGCAGGTGAGAAGCTGGTGATTTTCGGGCATCGCAGTTTGATTGGTGGTGAGAAGGTCAAGGTTACTTCTCAGTCATGAAGATTACCAATTGGGCGATACGCAACGCCACTACTGTTTTTATCCTGATTTTTATTACGGTGATGTTGGGGCTAAACTCGTATATGAGCGTTCCCAAAGAGGCGGCTCCGGATGTCAAAATCCCTATTTTGATCGTCACCGTGCCCTATATCGGCGTGGCCTCTCAGGATATTGAAACGCTTGTCACGGTTCCGATTGAAAAGAAGCTCAAGGAATTGAGCAATGTGCGCTCGATTAAATCGACCTCCGCTGAAGGTGCATCGATGACGACCATTGAGTTTGAACCCAATGTGGATCTCGATCAGGCTTTTCAGAAGGTGCGTGACAAGGTGGATTTGGCTAAGCCCGATTTGCCCAAAGATGCCGAAGAACCGATGATCATTGAAATCAATATTTCAGAATTTCCGATTATGTTCGTCAATGTTTCGGGAGAAGCTGGTTTGGTCAAACTGAAACAGATTGCCGATGAATTGGAAGATGAAATTGAGCAGGTTACAGGTGTTTTGGATGTAAACGTGGTGGGGGGCTTGAAGCGTGAAATCAAGGTGATTGTTGATTCGAATCGCCTGGATGCCTATGGCCTGGCTTTTAATGACGTGATCACTGCCATCCAGACTGAGAATGTCAATATCCCAGGGGGCTCAATTCAATTGGGCAATGTGAAATATCTGGTGCGTATTCCCGGTGAGTTTACCTCTGTGCCTGAAATTGAAAATATCGTGGTCAAAACCCCCAAAGGCCAACCCATTTATATGCGCGATATTGCCAAGGTTGTAGATGGCTATAAGGATCGTGAAACCTATGCCCGTTTGAACGGAGAGGAAAGCGTTTCGATCTCTGTTCAGAAGCGGATTGGCGAAAATATTATCCAACTGTCCGATGCGGTCAAAAAGATTGTTGAAAAGAAACAGACCCAGGTTCCCAAGGGCATTCAAATTGTCATAACCTCCGATCAATCCACCTTTGTACGCTCGATCGTCAGCGACCTTGAAAACAATATTATTACAGGTCTGCTGCTGGTTATTCTCGTGCTCTTTTTCGCAATGGGTTTTTCAAACGCGACCTTTGTCAGCTTGGCAATTCCCCTTTCGATGCTGATGACCTTTGTGGTGATTGAAGCCCTGGGACTGACCATGAATATGATCGTGCTTTTCAGTCTGGTGGTTTCGCTGGGGATGATTGTCGACAATGCGATCGTGATTGTGGAAAGCATTTACCGTTTGATGCAGGAAGGGATGGATCGTTTGGCCGCCGCCAAGCAGGCGGCTGAAGAATTGGGTATTCCCATGCTGACGTCTACCTTAACAACGCTTGCTGCCTTTTTCCCGCTTTTGTTCTGGCCTGGTACGATTGGCGATTTTATGAAATATCTGCCGATGGTTTTAATGATTACCCTTTCTGCCTCTCTCTTTGTGGCCACGGTGATCAATCCGGTTTTTGCTGCGCGCTTTATGAAAGTGCGCAAGGGAGACGTGAAAGAAAATCTTGAGCAGCTCTCGCCCTGGATGCAGACTTATAAAAATATTTTGTTGGTGGCTGTGCGCCATAAATACCTGACACTTGGGGTGGGGTTGGTCTTTTTAATCAGCTCCTTTGTGGTCTATGGAAAATTGGGTAAGGGTGCGATTTTCTTTTCCCAGGCTGAACCCTCGAATGCCTTTGTCAGTGTGAAATGCCCTGAAGGAACCCGTGTTGAAGTGACCAATCGGATCGTGGAACAGGTCGAAGCGATTGTCAATAAACACAAAAAAAATATGGATTTCGTGATTGCCAGTGTGGGCTCAGCCAACCAGTCTGAAGGGCCGGGTGGTGGCGGAGGTGAAGGCTCCTATTCGCATTTGGGTCGCGTTTCAATTGATTTTGTCGATTTACAAAAACGTACCCGCTCTTCAAAAGTTGTTTTGGACGAAATTCGTGATGAGCTGAAAACATTGACCGGCGCAGATTTTGAGGTCGGAGAACAGCAACAGGGGCCTCCCACGGGCGCACCCGTATCGATTGATATTTCAGGACCTGATTTTGCTGTGCTTGAACAGCTGCGTCAGGAGGTTCGGGAGATTCTGACCGGGATTCCTGGGGCTGTGGATGTGCGTGATAATTTCAGTACGGGCAAGCCAGAAGTGCAGGTCAATGTGGATCGAGCCAAGGCCTCTTTGGTGAAACTGAGCACTTCCAGTATTGCCAATACGGTACGTACGGCCGTGAATGGTACAGATGCATCGAATTTTCGTGAGCTGGATGAAGAATACGATATTATCGTGCGTTTGGAAGAAGACCAACGCCATTCGATTGAAGATATTGGACGTTTAAAAATTGCCAATAAGGATGGGGATCAGATTCCGATTTCGATGGTCGCGAATATTGATACCACGGGGGGGATTGGCGCGATTCGCCGCAAGGATTCCAACCGCACGGTGACCGTCGAGGCCAATGTACAGGGACGGGTTTCTGGCGAAGTGATTGCCGATGTTGAGAAGATTTTAAAAAAGAAGTCGCTGCCGCCGGGTTATGCCATTAGCTTTGGGGGTGAACAGGAAGACCGCAAGGCCACGGGCGCATTTTTGGGCAAAGCCTTTATGATGGTGCTCTTGATGATCTTTTTGATCATGGTGACTCAATTTAACTCACTTTTACTGCCCTTGATTATTATGAGCACGATTATTCTCTCGGTTGGCGGGGTGCTCTACGGCCTGGTGATTACACAAAGCCCCTTCAGTATTGTTTTGACAGGCTTGGCGGTGGTCAGTCTGGCTGGGGTTGTGGTCAATAACGGGATTATTTTGATTGATTATATCCAGCTTTTGCGCAAAGGGGGACTTTCTGCTCATGAAGCGGTGATTGTCGCGGGTATTACCCGTTTGCGCCCGGTTCTGCTGACCGCAGGTACCACGATTTTAGGTTTGATTCCTACGGCTTTGGGAGTCGGGATTGATTTCCGTACCCTGTCGCTCTCGATTGGGGGAGAGTCTTCTAAACTCTGGTTTTCGATGGCGGTGGGTATTATTTCTGGACTGACCTTTTCAACGGCTTTGACCCTCTTGGTGGTGCCTGCGATGTATATGATTACCGAATCGATGATGGGACGTTTTCACCGTCTACAGGCCTGGTTTGGCAAGCGTTTCCGCCGTAACGCTGAGCCTCGCATGGCGATGGTAGGGGGCAATGCCGTGGATATTCAGAATGTGCATGCTGCGCATGAGGCCATGCGAGATACTGAGCAGGACAAACCTGACGCTGAGTCATGAAGGCTTGCCCGGTTTGCTATGATACGTTATGATAGATGCGTTTGCTATCTATTCAACGTAGTCAAGTTTAACGTAGTCAAGGGGCCGCTCTGTGAAAAATGTTTTGAAGCAGGATCTGAATTTTCTTCAGTATCCGCTTTGGTTTCAGGTTTCACACGGACATGCGCCTTTGGTTTGGAACCATCCTGAAGGTTATACTTACCGAGCAGCCTACCGGGCGCCGGATCAGTTGGATATGTTGTTTCTGATGTACCTTCTGATGCGTGCTCAACAGGAAAACTACAAGCCCCGTTTGGAGTTCAGTCGCTATGAAATTCTCAAGGGCTGTGGCTGCCCGATCAATCCCCAATATTTAAAGCGCCTTGAAGACAGCCTGAAGCGTTGGCTGAATGTCAGTTTGGAATATGAGAACTGTTTTTTTGATGGGGTGCGCTTCCTGTCTGCAGGTTTTCGTCTGATTGAAAATTATCGCCTGCGTGAAAAAGACAAACGGATTGAAATTCGTTTAAGTGAACCTTGGTTGCAACAGATTCAGCAATCCCTTTATTTTAAATATTTGGATTTTAGTTATTATAAAGCTTTGCGTCGCCCTGTTTCCCGCAGGCTTTTTGAACTCTTGACCACGCAGTTTAAAAGCCAGAGCCAATGGCGTCTGCCTTTGGTTGAACTGGGGCACCATCTGACACTCTACAGTCGGCGAAAAATCAATGCCGAGGGCCTTGAAGAACGCGTGATTTTCCCCAGTGATGTTTTGACTGCCTTAAAATCTGCTCTGCAGGAACTGAACCAATTGTCGAGCAATGCTGAGCTTTTGCGTGAGATGGGCATGGACCCCCGTGAAATCTACGGAGTTACCTTTGAGGTGCAAAGCCATCGCAAAATGATTGAACTCAACCGGGTCTCGCTGACGCATCTTTTTGACGCTCTGACCTATAGCCCTGAGCCTGAAAAGCCAGAGCATGCTTTTGCTGAACCCCTTTTACAGGAGCTTTTAAGTTATCTCAAGCGCAGTTCGCGTCCGCTTCAAGAATTGGTAACTCAATCCTATCAAAGCTATGGGTTTGAATATGTCAAATGGAATATTTTTTATGCCAATCGCAATGGTGCGAAAAATTACGCGAATTATCTAAAACTTTGTCTTCAGCATAATTGGGCTCAAGAATTCCGTGAGGAATATGAGCGCATGTTTGCCAGCAATGAAGAGAGTTTGGACAGTCGCAAAATTTCAGCTTTGATCAAGGTGGCTGAACAGGCCGATTATCTGACCTTGCAGGATGGTCAGAAGTTCAAGATCAAACGTGTTTTTCCGAATGGCGCGCTTGAAATAACCAATCGCAACTACAAAATGGACTTCGTGCTTTCACCAGCCCAGGCCTATGCCTGTCGTTTTGAGCGGGATTTGCCGCAGACAGAGCCACGGCGCCGGGGACGCCCGCGAAAAAATAGCTGAATTCTGATATAATCAGGGCATGTGCCTGTAAAAGGGGTTCTGATGCCGTCAATTCAATCTATTTCATCTCCAATTATGCCTGCTCAGCAAGGTCGACAACGTTTGGGTGGGTTACAGCCATCCTCCTGGAAAATCCGCCCTGATCGCTCTGAAACCAGTGAATTAAAACCCCAAGACCGTTATCTGTCACAGGGGCCGAAGATTCGCAGTTTGGATCTTTCACTTGTTTCTCTGCCCGATAAGCCCTTGGCGGTGATTTCTCATCAGGAAGTGCCAGCCCAGATCCAGTTTTCGAAAAACCATCTTTTAACCGCTTTAAATCTGGCCTTGGGAAAATTATCCAGTTCAGAGGAACACGCGCATATTCATCCTTTGGCAGAAGCTGCACACAGTATTCGGGTGGCATCGCCCCAAGCTCTGGCGGGGGCTGAAGACAAGCTCAACCAAAAAATTCAAGCGGTTTTGGCGCAGCCACGCAGTCAGGCTTTGCGGGAACGGTTGAGTTCACGAATAGAAACATCACTTGCGCGGCTTGAAGATCGCATGGGTAAAACCGACAGTCCCCGTCTGCAACGCTTGCACGAGATTTTATCGCAGGGTCTTGAAAGATTAAAAGCAGTAGCCACAGGTGAGCGGGCTTTGCCTGAGTCAGAAAAAAAACAAGCCATTTTGGCTTTGACCCTGAACCAGGTGGTGGGGCATCTCTGTAAAGAGGGCAGCCCGCAGGAGCAGGCCACGCGCATGCAGCAATGGGCCTTATTGGTTGAAGAACTGAAGCAAAATCAGCCCTTGACGGCTCAACTGATGTTGGATGCTGCTGCGCGTTTGAATGTCGAAGATCAAACCGCTTTGGAGCAGGATTTGGCGAGCAGTCTTGCGCTTTTGAGTGGGCCCGGTCAAAAACTTCCTGAGGGCCTTTTAAATGCTGCGCTGCCTGAAACAGGGGTTGAGGCGCTTGCTTTGATTCATGATATGAATGCCAGTGAACTCTTCACTTTTGGTTCCGCGATGAAAGCCCTCTCTGCTGAAATTCGTGGAGAGTGGTTGCCTGCTGCATCGGATCTCAATTCTGAGATCACTGCGGGTCTGGCCCAGTTGGAAATTCTTTCCAGCGATGCCCAGGATTTGATTAAAAAAGCCGATGAATTGGCTTTGGCTCCTCTTGCCCCCAAGCCCGAACCCCCCAAAGGCTTTGAAGAGGGCGTGCTTTCGCTGGTTCGTGAATTCAAAAAAATTATTCAGCAATTGGACAAAGATCAATCTGCGCTCTTTCTGAAAAATCTGGCACATGTGCTGGAACAACGCAAACATGACAATGCCTTTATTGATCAAATACAGGCCGATTTACGTTTTGACGCAACCTTGCGCGGGCAACGCGAGAATTTGAAAGAACAGGTTGAAACCCGCTATCAGCATGTTTTGGAACAATTTCAGCAGATTGCTGTGGCCTAGCGCGCAAATAGGCTGAGGCGGGTAGAGCCCACATCTCCCTGCTGGGTCACCACAGAAGCCACCACAGCATAGCGCCCGCCTTTGGCAAAGGTGTATTTCAGGCTGGTTTCTTTGGGTGAACTGCTTTGGTGCAGAAATTTATCGTCAAAATCAAGCATGGGCAACCCCAGATCAATCACCTGAAAGACATAGGCTTTGATGGGAGCAATCTTGTTTTTGTTTTTGACTTCAATTTGCATTTTGACGGTTCCCGGAGCGACAATCACGGCATTTGAAAGCAAGGAGCGGGGCTCGGTCAAGAGTACAGGCTGGGGAATTTCAAAATCCTGATTGGGGGGTGGGGGAGCAATGTCCAGCAGAATACTTTTGAGTAAATCCTGCTGTTGGTTTTCGTTGCTGGGTTTGGGGGTGGCTTGTGGAGCTGCCCATAAGGGCGGTGCGAGGCAGAGGGCGAGACCGCAGGCGATCAGCAGGCGTTTCATGATTTTTCTCCTGTGCAGGAAGGTTGATAAAGTTTGAGATATTCCACAATCAGCTCCACGGCTTGCGGGCGCAAATCTTTTTGAAGACTCTTGTTTTCAAGTGCATTTTCAGTTTGCAGCCAGACCTGGCACCAGAGTTTGGGGCGGTTGATATAATCCTGGGCTTCGGCAATGGCCAAAACCATTTGCGCCGACTGATACTGCCAGAGCTGACGTGCACCACGACGAACCCAGACCAGGCCTGGACGGGGGTGGAAATAATCATCCAGAACCATCATATAGCCCAGAATCAGCTTTTCTTCGCCGTTGAGCGGCAAAATTTCAGGGGCTGCTCCGGGTTGTTGGTAGTTTTTGCGTAAAATTTCGAGCAGACGTTGGTGGTTTTGCTGGCCTTCAAATTTCCAGCCCAGGGCATTGACCAGGGCCAGTTTCTGGTCCAGGGGTGTTTGGGAATCTGTCAAGATAGCCCCCATTTCAGGGGTTAAGACATGGTTTTGGCTGGCGGCTTGTACCCAGGCCAAATCGCCATAGGCTTCGCTGAAGGTTGTGGAGGTGACAGGGGAGTCGGCCCACGCAGGAAAACCGAAGCTGAGCAAGGCCAAGCTGGCCAGTAGAAATTTTTTCATAGCGAAATTCCTTTTATCAGACTGTTCAAATTATGCCATACCCTGTAAAAAGATGGGCTTTCGCTCCAGACAAAGCAAAAGCCCCCGTCACCGGGGGCTTTTGGCTTTTAAACCGTGCTATTTTGAGGGCTGGTAGACAAAATTGTCTTCGCCATAGATCATGATTTTGCCACTGGCAAAAACCTTCACATCGTAGAGATTTTTCAGCTTGCCTTTGGGGGAAAGCTTGGTCAACTCAGGGGTCAGGTCTTTCCAGGTTTTGCCTGCGTCATCACTCATGACGGCCCAACCGCCAATCGAGTTGGGAACGAAATTGCCGACCACCACGATAATATCTCCGCTGCCATCAACTGCACGGCCATCACGGGCGCTGTCAGAGTATTTGAAGCCATGCAGGTCGAGTTCAATACTCTGCCAACTGGAGGCGGTATTGCAGTCTTTGCCTTCAGAGCAGAGATAAATCAAGGGCAGATAGGCCCCGCTGGTCTGATCGGTTCCTACGGTCACGATGCGGCCATTTTGCCAGACCACCATATCCAGCATTTCGCCGTCTTGGTTGGATTTTTGCAATTGTACAGTCTGGAATTGAAAGGTGGCCCCGTCTAATTTAGAGGGCATACGCACCTGGGCCGGTTCGTTGATCTTGCGGCCCGTGGCATAGAATTTATCATTGACAGCTTGAACCGCTGTGATTTGGTAGGCCGTTGCACTGGGGTTGGCCATGGTTTCTTCACCTACGCCATGCAGTTCACAGAACATATTGCTGGCATCGGGGTTAAAATTGCTGGGATCTTTGCCCGTACAGGTGTTGGCAAACCAGCTTTTGCCAGCGGCATTCTTGCCAGGGGAATAAACGGCAGTGGTGCCTGTCAGAGAATCTACCAGGATTTGACCGTCTGAGGTGACGGCGACGCCTTCGCCCTGGGCGACGGAGGTATAGGCATTTTTGCCACGGGCATAGAGTTCGGTATAATCCATGCGCTCGGGATTGCTTTCATTGACCGTGGCCACCGGGCCAGAGCCAATCTGCCCGCTGATATAGAGCTGGCCATTGGGGTCACGGGTAATGCCCTGAACTTTGATGCCGTCAAATTTACGTTGGGCGGTCCAGGTCATGCCCCCATCTGTGGTAGTAGAGAAACCGCCGTTGCCTGATTTTCCGCAGCCCCAGAAGCCTTTGTTGTCGTTGTCCCACCAGATCGCGGCCTTGTCGCTGCAGGGCACAGAGCCGGTGAAAAGCGACCAGCCACTGGGCATATTGGGCGCGGTACTGGGCTGGCTGCTGTCTGGGCTGGCCGAGGCGCTGGGATTGGCTGAGGCTGAAGGACTGGTCGGGCTGGAAGAGGAGGCCGCAGATGGAGAGGCCTTTGGCGTACCGCTGGGGGTGGTTGGGCTGGCACAGGAAACGCTCAGCGCCAGGGTGGCCAGGGCACTTGCCAGAAGGGCAGAAGGTAATTTGAAATTTTGCATGAAAAATACTCCCAAAATCTTGATAGTGTCTACTCTTAAGACAATGGTTTTTTACCGGAATGTGAAGTCTCTGTCAAGTTATGAGTATAATATACGGATAAATAAGTCTATTTTTCGATTAAATTAGAATTTCATCAGCCTGAATTGTATTGAATCGATTGAGCTTGTGTGATAGATGCTTGAATTGTCTGAAGGCTTCTTTGGCTTGAAACGCTTTCAGTGATCGCGACGAATGACTTTGCCCTTGAACAGTTCTGCCACTGCCTCAAGCGGTTGGGTGCGCGCAAAACTGACTTCTTCAGGTGAACGGGGCTTGCGTTGAGGTTCGGCGGGCCTTGTTTCTGCTGGCACAGGCGGGGCTGCACTTGGGGCTGGTGCAAGGGCGACAGGGGCTGGTTTGGCTTCTGCAGGTGTCTGAAGCACTTCTGCGGTGGGGGCTGGGAGCGGAGCCCGCTGAAGCGTTGGCTGAGGTGGTGAAACCCGTTCAGAAGATTCAGAAGGGGTTTCCCGCCTGGGGGGCGGGGGCGGCAGGTTCCCTTCGGGGGGCGCTTTGTACTGGGCGGTGGCTGGCAAGCCGGTCGCTTCTGCTTCTGGGCTTTCTCCACTCAGTTCCAAAATCAGCTGGTAGGCTTCGCCCATGATTTCTTCAAGCAAGGGGGTCAACCTGCCAGCTTTCAGGCTTTTTTCAACGCGTTCCTTGTGGGGCTTGGAATTGAAGCGCACAATCCATTGGCGGCGGCTGGGATCAATATGCATCAGTTTGCCATTTTTCATAAAACCATACAGGGGCCCCTGCTGGTCGAGCACGGCACTTAAAAAGCGTTGCCAGATCTGGCGCATGTCTTGATCGGGCACCACGGTGCCTGCCGCATAAACGGGCTCCACTTCCCGATCGGGTTCTTCAGGCAAATAGGGCTCGTCTTCAAAGGGGGGCATTTCAGGCTCAAAATCTTCAGGCAGATCTTCTTCTGGCTCTGAATAGGCGGCTGCCTGGGGCGGCTCGGGTGCCTGAAAGGGTTTGGGAGGAGGCAAGGGGGCCGGTTTGCCCAGCGGAGGGGGGGCGCTTGGCAAGGGCAGACTGGGGCTGGGC
>PFGG01000025.1 GCA_002783405.1 bacterium (Candidatus Blackallbacteria) CG13_big_fil_rev_8_21_14_2_50_49_14
CCTTCAAGTTTTGTGTGTGGACTGTGGTGGGATAACCCTTATGGCGTGCAAATTCATAGCCAGGCCAGGTCTCTTCCAATGCCAACATGATGCGATCACGGGTAACTTTTGCCAAAACAGAAGCGGCTGCAATTGAGAGTGAGAGACTGTCTCCTTTGACAAGGGCTGTTTGGGGGCCCTTCCAGAAGGGAATGGTGCGGTTTCCATCGATCAGACAGGCTTGGATCTGTTCGAGGCTGTTTAAGGCTTTCCACATGGCCAGATAGGTGGCCTGAAGAATATTGAGATGATCGATCAAGGGCGCATTGACAACCCCGATCCCATAATCGAGTGCCAGTTCCTGAATCAGTGGAAAGAGGGCTTCTCTCTTGGCTTCACTGAGTTTTTTCGAATCGTTTAAATCTTTCAGTTTGACGAGTAGCTTGGGCTCAGGGGGGAATATGACGGCTGCTGCCACAACCGGGCCAGCCAAGGGGCCACGCCCAGCTTCATCCACACCAGCTACCAACAGCTTTTGCTGCTGCCAATAGGCTTGCTCATGGGTGAAGTCGGGCATGGTTTGCTTGATCCTATTCAAAGACCCGATCAATGGTCAATTTTTTGATCACCACGGGTTCCATGGGTTTGTCCATGGCATTGGTTTTGACGCGGGCAATATTTTTCACCACATCCATGCCTTCAATCACTTCGCCAAATACACTGTGACGGTTGTCGAGATGCGGAGTGGGCGCTTCTGTAATGAAGAATTGGC
The DNA here is from genome assembly GCA_002783405.1 of bacterium (Candidatus Blackallbacteria) CG13_big_fil_rev_8_21_14_2_50_49_14. Taxonomy (NCBI): domain Bacteria; phylum Candidatus Blackallbacteria; species bacterium (Candidatus Blackallbacteria) CG13_big_fil_rev_8_21_14_2_50_49_14. The sequence continues at coordinate 752 of PFGG01000025.1, forward strand.
TGCCATTGGTATTGGGGCCGGCGTTGGCCATGGAAAGAATGCCCGGTTTGCTGTGTTTCAATTCAGGGTGAAACTCATCTTCAAACTGGTAGCCTGGGCCGCCTGTACCTGTTCCCAGGGGATCGCCCCCTTGGATCATAAACTGAGGGATGACGCGGTGAAAAATCAGTCCATCGTAAAAATGGCTTTTGGTTTTATTGCCTGTTTTGGGATCCGTATATTCTTTCAGCCCTTCAGCCAAGCCTACAAAATTGGCGACGGTTTTAGGAGCCTGTTTGAAGAACAGTCGGATTTTAATCATGCCCATGCTGGTATCAAAATTGGCGGTCATTTCTTTGACCTGTTTTTCGCTGCCTCCATTGAGGACAGCCTGTACATCTGCTGACACGGTAGAGTCTCCTTTGTTTGTTGAATGCTGCTCAGAGGCAGCAGGATCGGATGGTTCGTTTCTGCGCTCTGAACAGCCATTGAGAAATAGAACTGTTCCCAAGGTCAGAGCCAGAGATAATAAACGAATGTGCATCATTGAATTGCCTTTCACAAGCGTCATCGTGATTAGGGGGTGGAACCTATTCAGGATACCACCATCCGTCCACGCAGGGTATTGGGGGTCACATCGAAGATTTTGACCGGAACAATCTGACCCACCAGTCGTTCCATGCCTTCAAAGTGAACAATTTTATTGCCGCGTGAACGACCCTTTAAATTTTTGCGTTCTGCATCGTAGGTTTCAACCATGACTTCTTGGATTTCACCCAGGTGACGTCGGTTTTGTTTCAGGGCAACCTCTCTTACCACCTGGTTGAGATGGTTCAAGCGACGGCTTTTTTCTTCTTCAGAAAGTTGATCCTCAAACCTCGCAGCGGGTGTCTTGGGGCGAGGTGAGTAAGCGGCGGTATTGGCTGTGTCAAAGGCGAAACGACGAACAGATTCGACTGTGTTCAGGAATTGTTCTTCAGTTTCGCCAGGAAAACCGACAATAAAATCTGAAGTTAAGACGATATTGGGGATTTTTGAGCGAATTTTATCGACCAACTCAGCATAAAATTCGACAGTATGGTTACGACGCATTCTTTTCAAGAGTTCATCGTCACCTGCTTGAAGGGGTAAATGTAAGAATTCACAGACCTTGGGCAGTTCTGCCATGGCATCGATCAAATCATCCCGCATATTGATGGGGTGAGAGGTTAAAAAGCGAATGCGTTGAATGCCCTCAATATCATGGATATAGTGCAGGAGTTGGCCCAATGAAGTTCCAGGCTCAAGATCCCAGCCATAGGTATTGATATTTTGACCGAGCAGGGTAATTTCAGTATAGCCTTCAGCAGCCACTTTTCTGATTTCATCGGCAATGGCTTCAGGGGTGCGGCTTTGCTGCTGGCCACGGGTATAGGGCACAATACAGAAAGTACAAAAAGCAGAGCATCCATGCTGAACCGTAATCCAGGCATGGTGCTTGCCTTCACGAATAACAGGAATTTCTTCAGGGTATTCATCTACCTGACGAACAATCGAAACGATTGGGCGTTGGTTCTGTTGGAACTCGTCGAGCAGTTCGGGCAGGCGGTGGTAAGTCTGGGTGCCAAAAACCAGATCGAGGTGTGGTACGCGTTTCAACAGTGCTTCTTTTTCATGTTGGGGAACGCAACCCCCAACGCCTAAAATCAGGTCGGGTTTAGAGCGTTTCAGGGTTTTAAAACGACCCAAGTGACCAATTAAACGGTTGACTGCATTTTCGCGAATGCTGCAGGAATTGATCAAAATCAGGTCTGCATCCTCTGGGCTGTCTGTCCAGGCATAGCCTTTCTGGGCCAAGAGGCCGAGCATTTTTTCAGAGTCAGATTTATTCATCTGACAGCCAAAGGTTTCAATATGTACTTGTTTTGGGGTAAGTGTCGTGGGCATGGGGCACGGATCTCCTTGATTCTACAACAGATTGAATTATAGCCTCCCAATGGGTTCAGAAGCCAGAACATTGAAAGTTCTTGGCGTAAGAGAATTAGATCTGCACTCAGGAGAAATGGATGGGGCAGTGTCTCGTTTTTTGAATTAAAGTTGTGACTTATCCTCACGAAGAATCTTGAGATTTGCAGGCCTGACCTGCCCATCAGGCTTACTCTTGACGCACAGGGGGGGCTACTGTACTCTTGTGAATAGAGTGGTATGATTCCGACCTCATAAATAACGATACTGGTTTTCGTGCTGTGCACAACACTTCCCAAAATTGCTTTTTCTCAGGTCGTGAAGAACCCGTTACGGAATCATGCGTCAAACAAGACAGGAAAAATTGAAGTGTTAAATCTATCCTACGAAGTAAATGTGGCCAATCACCCTTATCTGCTCCAGGAGACTCTGGCTTGCGCCCGTATCTTGAAAGATTCTGGTTGGGACGATTTTAACCAAGCAGCCCTTCAAGACCCGATTCTTCAGGCCTTGAGCCCCTCTACTGCTCAGAGCTATTTGCGTGCCATCCGGCACCGTTTGGAAGATGTTCCCCCCAAACTGATATCATTTCTGGCCAGCGAAGATGAAGGCACAGCCCAATTAACCTTGCTGTATATTCTTTTACATAAAAACCGTTTGCTCCGTGAATTGGTTGAAGAAGCCATTCGTGACTCAGTATTAGATGGCGAACCTGTCGTTTCGAAACAATTGATTGAGAATTTTTTCGAAAGCAAGCGTGAGGCCAGTGCTGTGCTCAAAGAATGGTCAGATACGACTTGGCGGAAATTTTGGGGCAATACGCTTAAAACTTTACAAATTTCAGGGCTTTTGCAAGGCCAAGATCCCGTGAATCTCGTCATGCAGGAGATTCCCACTGAGCTTCAGACTTGGCTCAAAGCGCAGGGCGAAGATGTCTACCTTCAGCTCTTGCTTGATAAAGAGGCCTATTCCTTCGCTTAAATTTTTAACGGGATAAAGCCTGCCCCCATCGCTTGAAAGGTGGGGGCAATTTTTTATTGCACGCTTAGATCTGCAATTCGATCTCATTCTGTGTTTAATTATAAGTGGAATATTAATTTAAACAGAGAATGGAGTGAGCTGCTTGGCGCGCTTAAAAAAGAAAGCAAAAACAACAACTCCTTTTACAGAACGGATCGTTGGCCTGCGTAAGCAAAAGGGATGGACCATGACCGAAATGAGTCGCCAGTTGGGGGTTAGCCCTTCGTATATTTCTTTGCTTGAATCGGGGGATCGCATTCCGTCTCGTCAAATCGTGAAAAATTTGGCAGAAACTCTTTTGGGATCAGAGGATACTTTGGGCATGGATGAAGTATTGATCCTTGCTGGTTTCAGTCCTGAGTTCAGTTCTCCTGCTTGCTTTACTTTGAGCTATCCCAGATTGCTTGAACGGGCCTTGGCGTCAAAGTCTGATCATTTTATTGCCTTTAGCTCTCTGATCAAATACTATCTTGAGCAGGAATTGCTTGATTTGGCACAGCATAGAATTCTCGAAGGTTTGCAGCGGTTCTCTGTGCCTTGGCAGTTGCAGGTCTTATTGGCTTTTCGTGAACTTCAAAAATCAGATTTTACTTCTGCTGAATTGGCGCAAAATCTTGCGATAGAATATTTTCAAATGAGAAAAAATGCAGAAGAAGAGACTCTCGGTTATTTATACCTTTACTTGGCTTATTTTCAGTTTAATGCGATTAAATTTCATATTTTAGAAAATAAAATGGATCTGGGCACCGTTTTAGGCTTGCAGACAGAGATGTATGCGAACTATCAAAAATCGCTTGCCTATTCACAAATGAATATTTTTATCCTGAATGAATATGCCCGTACCCGCTATGAATACGCACTCTTACTGGCACAATCTCAGGGAATTGAAAAATGGGAGCCTGTGATTCAGCTCTATCATCAGGTTATCTCTTCTCCTCAAACGAAACAATTGAACCCTGATTTGCTTGCTGAAGCCTGTTTGAATATGGCTATAGCGGCACAGAATGCTGAAAAATTTGAATTGTCTGAGTTGGTGCTTGGTTTGGGCAGAATATCTCTTCCGAATGCATCCGAATTGCTGATTGCTTTTGTGCGTAATTATGTCATTCAGGCAGAAAAACTAGACAATCCTGAAATCTTAGAAAAATCGCTGTTGTATATAAAGCAATTCATACAAGAAGTTCAAACACCTTCACTGCTTGAACGCAGGCTGAAACAAGAGCCTTGCTTTCACTATTTAATTCGCAATAAATACGAAATTTTAAAGGAAATGGGCTTGAAAATTTAAGGGCACAGAGTTAATCCGTATTTTTAAGCTGATGATCTAACCAATGAACCATCTCCCAGAGCATATGTTCCAGTGACTCTTTGGCTTGATAGCTGTGGCTTTCAAAGGGAAAAAGTACAAGACGCACAGGCTTTCCCAAGCCTTTGAGTGCCTGATACAGACTTTCACTTTGCATGGGATACGTCCCCGAATTATTATCGCTTTGACCATGAATCAAAAGCAGGGGGGCTTGAATTTTATCGGCATGCATCAGCGGTGACATTTGCAAATAGACCTCAGGGGCCTGCCAGAAATTACGTTCTTCTGATTGAAAACCAAAGGGAGTAAGGGTTCGATTATAGGCACCACTGCGGGCAATACCTGTTTTAAAAAGGGAGCTGTGGGCCAATAAGTTCACGGTCATGAACGCTCCATAGGAATGCCCGCCAATCGCCAACCGTTTGGGGTCAGCAATTCCCATGCTGACCACCTTATCTATAGCTGCCTGGGCAGAGGCTACCAATTGTTTTAAATAGGTATCATTGGGTTCTGATGTGCCTTCCCCAATAATGGGCATGGCCGGGTGATCCACCACAGCATAGCCTTGGGTTAAAAAAACCAAAGGCGAAGTGGGCAGAATGCGAATATACGAATAGGGGGAGCCTTTGACCTGGCCTGCGGCTTCAGCGTTTTTAAACTCACGGGGATAGGCCCAAAATACAGTGGGCAATGGCCCCTGTTCTTTGTGATAACCGGGTGGCAAATAGAGAATGGCGTTGAGTTTAACACCATCTGAACGGGTATAGCTGATCATTTCTTTCTGAATCAGGGCCAGCTCAGGCAAAGGGTGTTTCAGGTGGGTAAGAGCCAACTCTTGTTCCCTGTGATGAAGGATATAATTGGGAGGCGTTTGCTGCGTTTCTCTCCGTGTCAGAAACTGCATCTTCTTAGGATCGAGCACACCCACCATTTGTTCGTAGGTGGGAGCCTGTGATTGCCAGAGACGTTTTTTTTCTCCACTGAGTGGATTCCAACTGTCTAAAAAGGGGCGATCTCCTTCAGGGGAGGCCCCTTCGCCACTTAAAAAAACCGATTTTCCATCTGCTGTGGTTTGCAGCAGCATTCCGCCTTGAGGGCTTCTTTCAAGCAAGGGCCAGCCGGGATCAGCATAGCGGTCTTCACTTGAATAATGCGCTATTTTCCGGGCTGCAATGGTTTTACCTGTGCTCAGATGCCAGACTTCCTGTCTGCGCTGAAGATGCCATTTGCTATAGACCAAGGCCAGCGATTCATTTTTCCAAAACACACCGTCAAAACGATCGGGGAGATCCAAGAGGGGACGTGGTGGGCTCTGAAAAGGGGCTTTCCAATCAAATAGGCGATCCCGTATTTGACTGGGGTGACTGGGATCGCCTTGATCCTGAGCTTCAACCCAAAACAAGCTGGCAGGTTGGTCTTCTCGCCATTCAATGCGACGGCGGCCCGTGCGCACGGCATCCCTCGCGATTGGGATTCGATTGGCGAGCGGCAAATCAGCCACTGTCAGCAAGGGGGTTCCTTTGCTATCCCACAGCTCAGTTTTTAGCGGAAAACGCGAGGCAGGAAACAGATAGGAATAGGGACGGTGAATCTGTTTCACCAAAAGCCATTCCCCATTGGGTGATGGCTGAAAGTCAGTATAAAGTGCAGGGCTGCCAATTTTTTCTGCTTTTCCATCCAGTTGAACCCTCCAGAGTTGACCCTTCAGATAATAGTCAAAAAGGTCTTCATCTTGGGGGGACTTGAGCAGATCCTGAAAGGTACGTCCTGGTGCTGCTTTGCCTGTGTTTTCCATGACCAGGGGGCCCTTGGGAAGTTCCCCTTGGCTATTGGGTTGAGAAAGGTTTGAAACAGGGCTTTTACAGAGCAAAGCCTGGGAATTGGGCATCCAAACGCAGGGGGGACCAAAGGTCTTGTTCAGGCTGAGAGGGCTCAGACGCTGGGCCTGGGCTTTGTCAATATTCAAGATCCACAGTTCAACACGATCTTGAAGTGTATGTGTAAAACTTAGAAATTTACTATTTGGCGACCAAATCAGATTGGCGAAATGTCCTTGCTCAGGTAGGCCTTGAACGGGTATTTCTTTGCCATTTTCAAGCTGATGGAGATGGAGCTGGGTATAGACCCAATTGCGACTGGGAGCATAGTTTTCAGGGTTAAAGCGCAAGCCCGCCAGTTTGAGTTCAGGGCCTGCCAAATCTTCGATTTCAGGCCAGGTCTGAAAATCCATGAGGAGATAGCGCTTGCGATCGGGCGAAAGGGAAAACCCAGGTAAAAGGGGGGCATTCAGCAATTTATCCAGAGGAGGCGGAGCCTGTTGGTAAGGTAGTGGATCGGGTGTTGTGGCCATGGCTGGTATGGTAACAGAATTTTGGAGCCAAAGGGCCATTGAGAACAAACAAACTGCAAGGCCGGTTTTCCGTCGCGGATGCCATTTTTTCATATCTGGGTGCTGATGTCCTTCATTTTTTAGAGTATAACATTTCCATAGGATATGCTTTGCTTCCGCTCTGTTTCCTATCAGGTTCAGTCCATTTATTCTCCGGTGAGCCGCCCTGTAAAGGCCGCCCCGGCTTGGCAAGCTGATCAAGTCACTTTATCGGGGCTTACTTCAAGCCCCTGGACACCCGCTATGAAAATTGCGCTGATGTCTGCGCCTGTGGCCGTGGGGGCGGGAATCGGTCTGGCGCGTGGCACGGGAGCCATGGGCGGTGTGATTGGTGGCGCGATTGGGGCCGCTGTTTCTGTCTTTGGATTGTGGTGGGTTATGACGGTAGGCAATCCCTTTGATAGAAATCCAGGCAGCGAACTGCCTCCCCCTCAAGTTCCCAAACCCTGAATTTTTCAGTTTCATTTATCTCATGGAATGACTTTCTGAATGCCCCTTGCGTCGGTAATAATGAGTGTATCAAGACTCTTTGGGTATAATCTTATGAAAAAGTTTGATCGCAAGCTGTGGATGCAGATCCACGGCTATCTCAGTATTTTCTTTCTGCCTCTGGCCTGTCTGTTTGCACTTTCTGGCACACTTTATATGTGGATTGAACCGCAGGAAACTAGCAAACAGACCTTTGAACTCAGTGCTCTGACTCCGATTGCACCTGTGACCCCTGAATTGGTTAAAGATTTAGTGCTGAATGAATTGAAATCTCACAAAATTTCAGCTCCACAGGGAGAGCTGACTCAAAAAGGCAATCGATTTCTTTGGGGAAAAAAATCTGGGGTACAAGTTCAGTATCAGCCTTCTGAAAGCAATCCTCAATCCGCTACGATCAAACTCTCGCAACCTACTTTTTTTGGACGCCTCATGGCCATTCATAAGGGCAAAGGGGGAACGCTTTTGAACAGCTTGACGACCGGATTTGCGATTTTACTTTTGGGATCTTACCTTTCAGGTTTGCTTTTGGCTTTAAAAACAACCTGGATGCAAAAAGCAAGTTTGATCTCCCTGGTAGCGGGTGTGTTTGTTTCAGTGATCGCTTTCATTTGGGGTATTTAGCGAATAAAGTGAAAGATAGGGGGTGAAGAAATGAGATTCAGTCTGAAATTTTTTGTATTTTTAGTCGTTTTGTCTGGGGTTTTGCTTCAAAAACCGGTCAAGGCTGCTTTCTTGGATCCAGAACAGTCACAGACTATTTTTCAGCTCTTCTCCCCTGAGGAACTGCTTTTGCCAGATCTTGCCGAGTACCAGAAAGGCAGTATCACGCTGACGCACGATCTGCGTAAATCAGACAGTATTTTGAAATTTCAATTTTCTAAAGGTGTCAAGCTTGCTGGCTCCTCAAAAAAGCAGATTTTTCACTTTGAAATTGAGCATCATGCGCTTTCACAAGAACATGCTTTGAATGCGCTTTGCCCCAAAGGGCTCAAACGCAGTGATTATCGTCATTCAAGATTGGGGCCCCTGATGCTCTGTTTTACAAATCCTCATAAGCAGAATTCCCTGATTGGGGTGTGGGTTTATCCCTTGCCTGGGAACCTGAATCCCAAGTTCAGTTTGACCTATACGGGTACAAAACAGGATTTATTTCAGGTTTTGGATTCTCTGTGCCCCTATGGAGAACGTCCATGAAAAAACCATGGCTTGGATTGCTGATCGTTATTTTCTGCTTTTTTCCCACCCGCGTTGATTCAGTCGGTTTGCGTAAGCTCTATTCGACCTATTATCCACCCGATAAAATGGCAAGAATCTCTGCAGAGGGTTTTAAAATGACGGGTAGCCAACTGGTCTGGCTGCCTAAAAAACAGAAGCCCACGCTCACTTTTATTTATCATAAGGCGGTTCCGTTTTATGAGCAGGATATTACCCTGCATTTTTCTTCAACGGTTACCCATCATTCTGAAAGCCGTGTGGTCAAGAAGAATTTTCACTGCCAAAAAGATCAGAAAGAGGAAGCCTTTCTGCATCCCAAATTTGGAGCCTATGTCCTGTGTTCTCACGATCTTTATGCGAAAGCCTTTCCGACAGCTCGCAACCAAACCCCGATTAAATACAAGACCGCATCAGTCTTCCCCCGCGAGGGAAACCGCCTGCCCCATATAACGTTTCAATTGCACGGATTTGAGCAGGATATCCAGACTCTCATGCATTCAATTGAAACCTTGGATGAAAGGCCTTAAAGATCCAAAGGCACCAATTCAAAATGATCTTTGCCGTCACGCATTTGGAAACCCGCTGCCTGAATCAAATCGCGCAGACGATCTGATTCTGCCCAGTTTTTGTTTTGGCGTGCCTCCCAGCGTTGGTTGGCTAAAACCTGGATATTTTCGGGTATTTCGATGTTTAATTCAGGGAAATCGGTAAAATCAAGTAAGTCCAAGCTCAAAATGCTGTCAATTTCGCGGATCAAATCCAATTTATGAGCATCGCCCATTTCTTTATCTTGAACCAAATCCCAGAGCAAACCGATCACTTTCGGAGCATTCAAATCATCGCACAGGGCATTCAAGATCTGTTCCCGAAAATCTGCAAGGCGCTCTGGCGCACGCTGATCCTGGGCATGCAAATGGGATATCAGGCGTTTCAGTTTATAATAGGCAGTCTGGGCGGATTTCAGAATTTCCTGTGAAAAAGTCAGAAAATGGCGGTAATGACTGGTCAGGCAGAGATAGCGGTAGGCTCGGGGAGAAAAGCCAGCGTCTATTAGTGTTTTTAAGGTCACAAAATTACCTACGGATTTGCCCATGCGCTGGTTTTGATCCAAAACCAGAAATTCACCATGCAGCCAATAATTGACAAAGGGTTGATGGGTTGCGCCTTCAGCCTGGGCAATCTCGTTGGTATGGTGAACGGGAATATGATCGGTTCCGCCGGTATGAATATCAATCGTAGCACCCAGTTCAGCGAAGATCATGGCGGTGCATTCCAGGTGCCAACCTGGAAAACCTTTTCCCCAGGGGCTTTCCCACTCCATTTGTCGTTGTGCGTCCTTGGGGCTGAATTTCCAGAGCGCAAAATCTGTTTTGTTGCGCTTGCCTTCGGTATCGATACGGGCGCCTTCCTGTAGGCCTTCAACATCCAAGCGGGCCATTTTTCCGTAATCTGGAAAACGTGCAGTATCGTAATAGACCCCGTCTTCAAGAACATAGGTCAGCCCCCCGTTTTCAAGGTCTTTGACCAATTGAATCTGCTCTGGAATATAGTCGGTGGCATAGGTAAAACGGGTAGGGAAGGCGATGTTCAAGGCTGCGATGTCATGTTTAAAGGCCTCTGCATAATAGCGAGAGATGTCCCAGGCGCTTTTGCCCTCTGCCGCTGCTGCTTTTTCGATTTTATCGTCACCGGCATCAGCATCTGAGGTTAAATGACCAACATCTGTAAAATTCATGATTTGTGTGACTTCATAGCCTAAAAACCCGAGCAGCTTTTTGAGCAGATCTGGAAAAATATAGCTGCGCAGATTGCCAATATGCGCGTAATTATAGACGGTGGGTCCGCAGGTATACATTTTGACTTGCCCTGCTTGAAGGGGAGTAAAGATTTCTTTTTCGCGGTGAAGGGTATTGAAAAGTTTTACTTTAGGCAAGGTCATGAGGGTGTCCTGTTCAAATACATGAGATTCAGTCCATTATACCTGAGGCTGTGCTTTTCAGGGTTGATTCCCGCCTTTGAGCCGGTTATGATGAGGGCATGGCAAAAACTACATATAAAATCATATTCTCATTGGCTTGTGGCGGACTTCTGCTGGCTCTGAAAAATCTCCCTCAGAAAAGAATCAAACCTGAGGGGCGTTGGGTCATGATTACAGGGGCCTCAACGGGTATCGGCCGGATTTTGGCTGAAACTTTGGCACAAAAGGGTTTCCAAATCATTGCGACTGTCAGAAAAGAACAGGATGCCGAAAGTCTGCAGTCAGTTTCAGCGGCCATACACCCGATCCTCATGGACGTGGCTGAATCTGACAGTATTGCCATGGCTTTGCCAGAAGTAGCAGTGCTTTTAGCAGGGCAACCGCTTTATGCCTTGATCAACAATGCCGGCATCGGGGTTGTGGGCCCAGTCGAAATGATTGCTCGGGAAGCCCTGCGAAAACAATTCGAGGTCAATGTCTTTGGCTTGATTGAAACCACACAAACTTTTTTGCCCCTCATGGCAACGCAAGGCAAAGTGATTCAAATTTCTTCTGTCGCGGGGCAAACCACGATTCCCTTTGCCGGTGCCTATTCAGCTTCAAAGCATGCTGTGGAAGCACTTTCTGATGCTTTACGCAGGGAGTGGCAGGTGGTGGGCAAGAAGCTTGAACTGGTTGTGGTTCAGCCCGGTACGATTGAAACGCCCATCTGGGAAAAAACCCAGACCTCTTTTGATCCTGAAACCTATCAGGGCACAAGCTATGAAGCGCTTGGCAATTTTATGCTGAAACGTACCCAGAATGCTGAGGGGAAGCGCGCACGACCAGAATCCGTAGCCCAAGCAGTGCTTGAGATCCTGACCCGTCAGAACAACCCTCCCCGCGTGGTGGTCTCGGGTCAACCCCTGCAAGAGGTGGTGGTTCCACGTCTCTTGCCAGACCGGGTTTTTGACCGCGTGATCCACAAGCTTTTTCAGGGCAAATGAATCCACTCGTTCCGCGCGGCCGGGTGCCGGCTGTTGTGCTCAAAAACCTGCTCAACCTCTGGCCTCCTTATCTGGCTGCAGGAGTGCATGTGGATTATATTCAACGGGATTATTCCCGAGTCCATGTCTCCATGGCTTTGCATTGGTATAACCGCAATTATGTGGGCACCCATTTTGGCGGCTCGCTGTATGCCATGACCGATCCTTTTTATATGTTGATGTTGATTCAATTATTGGGTCCAGACACGATTGTTTGGGACAAGGCGGCGAATATCCGTTTTCGCCGTCCTGGCAAGGGTCGTGTCAGTGCCCTTTTTCAAATTTCACCACACGAAGTAGCAGCGCTTCAGACAGAATTGGCTCGCACAGGTCGAGTTGATTTTGAGAAAACCCTGCGCGTTCTGGATGCAGATTTAATGACTGTGGCAGAAGTGGATAAGGTGGTTTATCTGAAAAAGAAAACCCGCTGAATTGACGTACTTGGGGCTCAATGAGACAATGAACTGAATTTAATCAATATCGATGAGAGAGCATGGGTAAATTTTAAGCATATGATCATGACAAATATTGAAACCATTCCAGGCAAAAACATTCTTGAAATCTATGGCGTGGTCAATGGCAGTACCGTTCGGGCCAAACACGTGGGCCGAGACATAATGGCTTCCTTCAAGAATATGATTGGGGGCGAGTTAAAGGGCTATACCGAACTTTTGCAAGAAGCCCGGGATGAAGCAACCCAGCGCATGATTTCTGAAGCCCGTCGTTTGGGCGCCAATGCGATTGTCAATATCCGCTATTCAACTTCTTCTGTGGCCCAAGGGGCTGCAGAAATTTATGTCTATGGCACGGCAGTAAAGGTAGACTAAGCCATGGATACACTGATTGTACTGGCCATTCTGGTAACGATTGGCTATTTTGCCGGTACCCGGGCAGAAAAGAACCACTATGCTTCGATTGAAGCGCGTGAAAAAGAACTCTTTCAGTTGCCAGTGAGTTCTTTGAAGAAGCTTCCTGAAGATCCCCGTGAGGTGGAATCTGTCAATTTGGTCTATGGAAATGCCGTCATCGCTGTGGATTATTTCAAGGTTTTTGTTGCGAATCTGCGCAATCTCTTTGGCGGGCGCGTTACGGCCTATGAATCTCTGCTGGACAGAGCACGTCGTGAAGCCACCCTGCGCATGAAGACCATGGCCAAACAACAAGGGGCCGATGTGATTATCAATCTGCGTTTAGAAACGGCTCCAATTGGCAAAGGAACTGCGGGCCAGAAAAATGGCATGCCCAGCATTGAATCGCTGGCCTATGGCACGGCCATTCGTTACCGTCGCTAATGAGCTTTGTCATTCAAGAGCCGCCTGAGTCTTCTGAAAATATAAATATCAGTCCCTCTCACCCGCTTCACGAGCTTTTGATTCTTTTGGGAGGGATGTTTGCGATCATTTTGGCGGTTTGGTGGCTTTTGGGGCTGGCCGTTGATTGGGTGGTTCCCAAAATTGATGCGCGCAATGAAACACGCTTGGCGGGTCTTTATGCTTCGGTTTTAGCGCAGACTGAAGAAGGAGACGGCAGCCTGCGTTTGCAAAAATATCTTGCCGACTTGAATGCGCTTCAGTTCCCCGATCCCAAACTTCGGCCGGATTACCAGGCACATTTACTTGCCGATTCCACGATCAATGCTTTGGCCTTACCGGGGGGACATATTCTGATTTTGAGTGGTTTTTTGAAACAGGCTGAATCAGAGAACGAACTCATTTTTGTCTTGGGGCATGAATTGGGGCATTTGGTGCATCGCGATCATTTGCGTGCAATGGGCCGCAGTTTGGTGATGTATTCATTGGCGACCATGCTCTTAGGCCCCGACAATTTTATCAGCGGCTTTGCCGAAAATTCACTGAAAACACTCGAATTAAAATTTTCCCGAGAGCAAGAGTTGGAAGCGGATCGACTGGGGTTAGAACTCTTGGTCAAAACCTATGGCCATGCCGGGGGCTCTCAGGACTTCTTCAGACGTTTGGAATCTCAGCAGGAAAATTCAAAATTTCTAAGTTATCTCTCTACCCATCCGCATCCCAGAGAACGGATTGAGCGGCTCAAAGCCATGATTCGTGAGCGGCATTTTCTTCTCAAGCCAGTGAAACCTTTGCCCAAACAGTTTCAAGACCTCACAAAAAAAGAACTTAAAGCTACCAAGACAGAATAACGACTGCTTTATTTCTGACTTAAGTTGCTAGGTTTTGTTCTCAGGGTTGGGCATAAAATGAAAAAGGCTGACCGTGGCTTTGTGGCCCTCAGGCAAGGGGTCGCGCCAATGATAATAATCTGTCCCTTGATAAATGACAGCATCTCCAGACAGCAGGCGTGTTTCAAGTGTCTGTTCAGGAAATTCAATACACAGAGGCCAAGTTTGGGTGGGTTCTTCTTCGGGTTGGGGGTCTACCATCAAGGAGATATTCCAGGCACATTGCTCCCAGTCGATATGACGCCCCATGCCGGTTTTTTCATAATAGGAAACGAAGGTATAGGTGGGAATCACGGGTTCTGGTGTGATTTTGTTAATCCAGGCTGAGATTTGAAAATGCAAATAACAGGTCAGGGGATCATTGTGGGCAAATACGCGGTTTACGTCTGCTGAGTTTTCGGCATGCATATAGCCTTCATTTTGTATTTCACGGTAATATTTGCGCATCGCAGCCAGTTGGATCGGATTGAGCAGTTCGGGAAATTCAGCATAATGTTTTTCAGCTAAAAAAGCCTTGGTCTCTTCTGCGACTTGGGCCTGTTGTTCCAAGTTTTCTTGTAGAGAGCCGGGTAATAAGATTCGTGCCAAGATTAAGACTTGCAGGGTCTCTTCGCTCAGATTCTGGGGAATTTGCCCTTGCATCAAACTGTGAATGATCGGCAGCATGGCTGCTGTAGGCCAATAGGGCACCAGGGTTTCATAGCGGGTTTCTCTTACCCACAGGATCGGTCTTGCCGCTGAAAACACTTCGCGAAAGGGAACTCTTTCAGCATAGACGGGATCCAGCTCTGCTTCTGTCTGAAGCACCATGCGTGGATTGATCGTGAGCTGCTTGCTCTGTATTGGGAGGCGCTGAGCCGCTGCTTTGCTGTGGTGAGGCATTAGATCTGGGAAATGGAGATCCAGAGGGCAATGAAAAAAAACCTGTTCGGGGACTTGATCGGGCGGGAGCAAGAGCTGGCTTTCTTGCAGCCAGCTTTGATCTTCAAGACTGAGCGTTTGCAGACGAGCTGCCATTTCAGTATCAAAGCACTTTTTCTCTAAAAGCCGTGTAATGAAATCATAGAGTTGGGGGTGAGATTTTTGATGAACAAAGTGTTCCTGAATCGTTCCCTGTTTTTGTCGAACCACCAAATGGTGGATCGGAGCCAGTGAGGCATTATAGACCAGGGGGCTTAACAGCTTTGCCATAACGTATAGAATATCTTCGTTTTTGCTGGATTAATCATGCAGCTTTTTTAAAATTTCAGGAGAAACGCCCGCATTTGTGAGAATCTCTTTCATTTCAAAGGCGCGGTTGGTTTTGGCCTCTTCTCCGAGAGAGAGACCCAGCGTAACCAAACCCAAGAGGGTAGACGCTTCAGGGGAGCGATTGAGCAAAGAACCCATTTTGTGATAAAGAGGAACCAGTTTATCTTCTGAATTTAAGCGCTTGGCGAGTTCGGGCAAATTTCCATCGGCCTGGCTTTCTTTCAGAAGGCGAATGACCTGTTCTTTCTGGGGCAGACTGAGCGAGGGTTTTTTACTGGTTGCGAGTAAATGCTCAATTTTTTTGAGGCGCACTTCTAAGAGGGGGTCGCTGCCTTCACTCAGGGAAATATGACTTAAACCTTGGCCAATTGGCAAATCATGGGTTTTGATCTGATCTTTGGATTGAAGATTTGGAGCTGGACTTGCTGGTTTCTCAACAGGAGCCGTTTTCGCTCCCGAAGCGGGTTGAATGGAAGGGGTATGATTTTGGCCAAAAATCTTAAAACTCATGAGAAACACTCCAGTCCGTGTGGATAGTTCTATTATAGCCTTTGCTGGCTAAAAATGACGTAAAAATTAGAAATTCTAATCAATTGCTTGTGCTGACGGGGCCTGAAACCTTGAACATCAAACGAAAATAGTTGCTTCCGCCAAAAATCGGAAGGGTTACGACAGGTAAATTGTTCCAATAGTCCATGAATTGATTGGCTTCCAATTCAACATAGGGGCCAGAACGGGATTCGTGAAGAATCAAGGTATTGCGTTTGGCATTGTAACCAACTACCAAAACATAGTGTTCGCGGTCCAAGGCACCAAAATTCAGCAGGACCATCACAGGGGAGCCTTTTTGAATTTCGTTTAAGAGCACCTCCAGGCTGCCTTCCCGGAAGGCTTCTGCCTGCAGGCCTTTTTGGGCGAGATATTCCTGAATTTTGTCATAGGTCGTGCCCAAATTGAGCGGATTGTTTTCATTGACCACGGTCTGGTAATCAATCTCCTGGCCCCAATATTGTAAGAGCATGGTCATCACGGCTTGGGCACAGGTATTGTCATTGCCCTGGGTGACAAAGGGCACCGGTGAAAGATAGATATTGCCATTGGCAGAAACAAGTAGTTTTTTACCGTTTTTAAAGTTGACAGCGCTCTGTTGCAGATTAAAACGGCTCAAACGGTTACTGCTTGTGCTTAAATTGCCTGAACGGGTTACCTGTGTTTGTTGTACGGGAACCACAGGAGGGGAGCAGGAAAGCAGCCATTGGGTGGTAAAACTTAAAATCAGCAATTTTTGTATTTTCGTGTACATGATTCTTTCGTATGGCCTCAGTTTCTCTATAGGATTATCCGGTACAGTTCAAGAATTCTGAACTGTACCGGATAGATTATTAACAATTAGAGAGAGGTGGCGACATTAACTGTCGGGGGAGCACCAAAATTGACGCCTTGTCCAGGGCCTCCGTGTCCACCTGGGCCTCCGTGTCCGCCAGGGCCTTTGCCCATTTCACCACCTGGGCCCCCATGACCGCCAGGGCCTCTGCCCATTTCTCCACCCGATCCAACTGCCAGACCCGCAGTGACAAAGGCTTGTCTTTGTTCAGCTGTGAGAATATCGTGCAGCACAACCAAGTGATTGAGTTGGCCGAAGTCTTTTTCAGGTTTATTCGCTTTCAGCAGTTCTGCAATTTTTTCAATGCTGGGGCTGCTGGCATCCAATTCAGCTTGAATGGCCTGGCGATTGGCCTCTCTTGCTGTTTTTTCTGCTGTAAAATCGGGTCTATTGGCTTCCAGCGCAGTTTGCAGCGCTGTTTTTTGCTCATCGCTCAGTTGCAGGGCGTTGAGCTTATCCAAGCCTGGCAAGGGGCGCGCTTGAGCGCCTACTGGAGGCTCTGGGCGATTGGCTTCGATTTCAGCCATCTTGGCCACGCGTTCTGCTTCCTGGGTTTTGAACTGTGTTTTTTGTTCATCCGTCAGAATTTGCCAGCTTTTGACCATGAACTCAGCACGTTTTGTCAGTTCTGCGCTGCGATCAGGAGCATTGGCAACCCATTGTGTTTTGATGCTGTCAATATCAAAATTATCTGAAACGAAGGCGGTTTCGATCAGGGTTTTGATCGCCTCCCGCTGCGTGGTATCAGGAGGGCTCGGTTGAGCAGGTTTGTATTCTTCGCGCAGGCTGTCGAGCTGGGCTTTTTGTTCGCTGCTGAGGTTCAGGTTTGCAAAAGCGAATTCCTGATGGACTCCCTTTTCCCCACCTTTACCATGCGCTCCCATTTCAGGGCGACCCTGACGTGCCTGGCCTTGGGCAAAACCTTGTATTTGGAGATTGCTGCTGTCCAGCGCTGAGCTGAGGGTTCCTGAGATATTGCCGCACGCAGTCATCAAGCTGAGAGCCATCAAGCTGCCAAGGGTGGTTTTGAGAAGTGTATTGATTTTCATTTTCGTAACCTTTCTGATTGAGGCGCTTTGCCTTTGATGACTCTATCTTCGCAGGTTGATGTGAATGGGATTTCTTGGGATTGTAAACGGCTTGTAAATAATTGTAATAATTCACTTGTCTAATTGGCAAGTTTTTTGAGCCCTGATGATGACTGGTCATAAACGTTATTGTTTCGGGGCTTTCAAGATTTTGCCGGGTGTTTGCAGAGCCTTTTCAGTGAAGTCTTTTTGTGCTTCATTCAAGCGATTGGCATGAGGGGGGATACCTCTCTCTCTATGAATAGCCAAGGTTCCTTCTTGTCGTTTTGGGGAGACGTCTTTTGGGGGGATTCTCGCATGTTTAGGCTATTGGATTGACGTGACAAACACCTGTGTTCAGTCTTTAAACGAAGCCGAAGCGCTCTTGGAGAGTATTCAAGAGCGCTTCGCTTGGATGTTTTTAAGTCTTAGGCTTCAGAAAGTGGTGTTTCAAGCCGATCAGTGCGTGGATTGCGCTGGAGCGGCCATTCCAGACAGGCGATTAAACCACCCGCCTCATCACTGGGCAATTCAAAACGCACAAAGCCCTTGTGTAAACGCATGATTTTATCCACAATCGCCAAACCCAGTCCGTTGCCCCCTGTTTTTCGGGTGCGGGAACTGTCGGGGCGATAAAAGGGTTTTAAAATCTCCTCAAGTTCTTCCTGGGGCAGACCGGGGCCCCGATCCCGGAAGCGAATGCCCGCTTTTTCAGCATTGCAGTAGACCGAAATATCGACTCTTGAGCCAGGTGGGGCGTATTTAAGCAGATTTGAAAAGAGATTGTTCAAGGCCCGGTGAAGCAAATCCCTGCGACCATTGATCAAGATGGTTTCGGTGGTATAGTCGGTGATGACTTCAAGTTCTTTTTCAGCCAGAATATACTGATGCATCTCAAGGCTTTCTCTGAGCAAATGTCCCAGTTCAAGACGTTCCAGTGGATAATTTTCGGCATTCAGTTCCAAAGCTGAAATATCCAACAGATCGTTGATTAAGCGGTCAAGTTCTTCCAGCTCAAAAATCGAACGTTCAATATATTTGGGTTTGCCCTTGCCTTCTTTGGCGAGTAATTCAAGGCTGACGCGCATCCGGGCCAAAGGAGAGCGCAATTCATGTGAAACATCGGCGATCAGGCGTTGTTTTTCCTGAAGCATTTCCTGAATCCTGCTCATCATATGGTTAAATCCATTGGCAATTTCTTGAAACTCTTTTTGTTTGCCCACATTGATCGGGCGGGTAAAATCCCCTTCAGTGACTTTTGCGATCGAGGCGCTCAGTTCTTTAAAGGGACGGGTGATATATAAAACCAGAGGAATTAGCAGAACCCCTAAACTGAGTAAGATGATCAGTGTGTAGATCAGGCGCGGATCACCCATTGGCCGGTTAGGGGGGGGGCCTCTTCTTCCGGGGGGAGGCATCATGGCCCCTCTGGGAGGTGGGCCACCTTTGTGGGGAGCCTCTGGAAACAGTTTTTGCGGGGGGGGGCCTGGCGGGGGATTCTCAGTAAAAGCGGGGGTATATTGCAAATATCCCAGCTCTGGACGGTTGGGGTCGAGCAATGAGGCCACACGGATTGGCTTTTGCTGATCCAGAATCAGTAAATCACGTTTCTTTTCAAGTTCATTTAATTGTGAAACGCTAAGAGGAGGTTGGGGAATCCCTTTTGAAAACAACATTTGATTTTTTTTCCAATAGGAAATACGCCAATCCAGATAGCTTCCAATTTCTTCCACTTGAAGTTGCAGCAACTCAGGTTGGCTTTGAGAGGATTGCTGGAGCACAAACTGTACAAAATGCACTTGGTCTTCTAAAAAAACACGATGCATATGCCTTTCATTGTGCCTGAAGAGCAGGTTCATGACTGAAACCGTCAATACCATGGCAATAAAGACACTCAGAACGGCATAAAGATAGAGTTTGCGAAACAGGGGTTGAATCATTTTGTAAACAAATACCCCACGCCTCGGATGGTTTTAATAATTTCAGGCTTGCGTGGGTTATCGCCCAATTTTTGGCGCAAACGGGAAACAAAAACATCAATGGTGCGGTCGAAGGCATCAAATTCAAGCCCCCTGACTTTGCTCATCAAGGCATCCCGTGTAAGCACAATTCCGGCGTTTTCAAGCAAACAATGCAGCATATCAAACTCCGTGGTCGTCAATTCCATGGGTTGTCCCTGGTGCATTGCTTCTCGTGCATCCAGATTGAGGACCAATTCATGGTTCTCTGAGAAAAGTTTGTTTTCAGGGGGGGCCTGTTGTTGAAACTGTAGGCTGCGTTCAAAGCGGCGCATGATGGTTTTTATCCGTGCCAAAAGTTCACGGGGGTTGAAGGGCTTTGAAATATAATCGTCAGCCCCCAGTTCCAGTCCAATAATGCGGTTATAGTCGTCTTTTTTTGCCGTTAACATGATAATGGGCAGCAGTGGATTTTGAGTTCTGAGTAAACGACAGGTTTCAAACCCATCCATTTCGGGCATCATAAAGTCCAGAATGACGAGATCCACCGCATGGGATTTGACATATTCCAAACCCTTGGAAGGGGTAGAAGAGGCACTGAAGGCAATATTTTCATCGGCAAAATAATCACTGAGTAAATCGTGCATATCTTCATCGTCATCAATCATATGCACCTGAATCATAGTCTTCATTCCTTTACGCATTACTGAGTACAGTTTAAACAGGAAATGTGAAATCGGTATGCTTTTTTGTAAATGATTTGTAAAGACCGTCAGAAACCTTTGTTTCGAGGTATTCTGTTTAGATCCCTGAATGATTCTGGAGCCTCTGATGTCAGCCAAACAACGTGCACAAATTAACCCGGATGGCAGTTTTAATGTCGATCGGCGTGGGATTCATGCTTCCTTACGCCACGACCTCTACCATTTTCTGCAGGCAGCCAGCTGGGCCCGGTTGATTGCTCTTTTAAGCCTGCTCTATATTCTTGCGAATCTGGTCTTTGCATTGCTCTATCTGCCCGGCCTAGCGGGTTTGGCCAATGCCCGCTCAGGCTCCTTTGCCGATGCCTTTTTCTTCAGTGTGCAGACCATGTCGACAGTGGGCTATGGTTATCTTGCGCCCCAAAGTTTGTATATCAATCTGATTATGGTGATAGAATCGGTCTTTGGATTTTTGCTTACGGCCGTGGCTACCGGCCTGATTTTTGCCAAATTCTCACGGGTCAGGGCCCGTGTGCTTTTCAGCCAAGTGGCAGTGATACATACCCTGAATGGCAAGAAAGTATTGAGTTTTCGAGCAGCCAATCAACGCCATGCAGAAATTGTCGATGCATCGATCAAGGTCGCCTTGACCCGAGATGAGCAAACCGCTGAGGGCTATTTTTTACGGCGTTTTTATGATTTGAAATTGGAACGAGATACCTCACCGCTCTTTGCCTTGGTCTGGAATATTTACCATGTGATTGATGAGAGCAGCCCCCTTTTTGGCAAAAATGCTGAAGATATCCAAAACGAAGCCTCGGTGCTTTTGGTCAGCTTCAGTGGTATTGACGATCATCTTGTGCAAACCCTGCATACTCGGCATGCCTATAACAGTGGAGATATTCATTTTGGCAGACGGCTGACAGACATTATTGGCTGGTCTGAGGAGGGGCGTCGTTTTGTCGATTACCGTCGTTTTCATGAAACCGAAGCTGAATTTTGAGTGAAGCTTAACCTATTTCTAAACATGATTTTAAAGTAAAGGGGCTATAATCTTTTCAGGTAAACCCCATGACATTTTCGCTCTATCAATCTTCAAATCCATTGCCCGCCCCTGGCCAGCTCTTTCAGAAGCAAGCGGCTTCTTTGCCCCTGTCTTCCAACCTGGGCGCGGTTTCTGCCCAAATTCAACAGACCCCCGCTGCTCCGGCCCTCAAGCCAGATACCACCCGTTTCAGCTTGGTTTCTCGCCTGCTCAGTCCCTTTGAAAATATCAGCCTGGCCCCCCTGAAAGCCGTTCCTGGCCAGATCATGAATGGCCTTGAAAAAGGCTGGCAGGCCCTGAAAGATACCTTTACGTTTCAATTTGAAGAAGCAGGACGTTTTGGCACTGAGCGCGAAGCGGAGTCAAACTGTGGCCCTGCTTCGGCCAGCATGATTCTGAAACAGTTGGGTGTTTACCCCCCAACCATGCAGCAAATGCGCCTGATGGTAGGGGCTCCGATTGGCAGTGGCAGCCGTCCTTTTGCCCTGAGCACGGAGCAGGTGATCACAGCCGTGAAAAAATCAGCCTCTCAAAAAGGGCGTTATATCAGCACAGAAACGCGCATTTTAACTCGCAATGTCGATGTCGCAATCAGTGAAATGCGCAACCGGCTGGCGCGGGGGGAAAAGTTGATCCTGCTGACCTCAGGTTTTCGTTCTCTTTCTCAGGGGCACTATGTGGTGGTGAAAGAAGTCAGAGCGGATGGTTCTCTGCTGGTGGATGACCCCGGCCGTTCTGATGGCGAGAATATCGTCTATTCAAAATCCCGTTTGGCCAAGGTTTTGCAGGTCCGCCAAGAGACCTATGGCATGCAAAACTGCCTGTTGGCTTTTAAGACCTGAAACACGCCTCAAACTCTTCGTAGCGTGCAATCTCCTCAAAGCCCAATTTGGTATAGGTGCGAATAGCTGCCGCATTGTCAGATTTCACATTTAATCCGATTAAAGCTACTGTTTGCAGAAGATCCTGGCAAAGACTGCCTGTGGTGAGTGTGCCCAAGCCCTGTCCGCGAAAGACCGGATCCGTGGTGATATTGCCCAAGGCAGCGACTTTCCACTCTGGAGAATAGACATGGATGCCTGCAATACTGATCAGTTGAGCGCCTTGAAAAATACCTCGGTACTGCCCCGTTTCAAGCATACGCCGGTCAAACCAGTTTTGGGGGTAAGCCCGCTGGTAAAGCGCCTCAATTGCGGGCAGGTCTGTTGTACTCAGCGAAATCACTCTTTCAGACGCCCATGATGCCAGCGCTTCTGGCTGGGTCAGCACCATGCGGCTGTGAATGCCATGGCTGGTCAGGGTATAAGTTTGCTCTAAAACAGGCTGCAGCCCGGGACTGAGGTGGGTATAAAAACGTGGCGGCAAACAAGGCTGCAGACTTTCCAAGAGTTGGCACATGGGTTCGGGGCTTTCACTGAAGGCCAGAACCGCAGGCGTTTCCTGCCCCAGATAGACCAGAATCAGAGCTTCCAGCGCAGATTCGTTTTTCCAGCCATACCAGAGGGTCTGGGGCCAGAAAAAATCATCCAGATCGCCAAAACTGTAGAGGTGCAGCCCAGGATTGCGACTGAGAAAAGCCGCAATCTCGTGCTTATCGTGCAAAACAACGCGGCCCATCAGTTGTGGCTGTGCAATTCAGGATTGAGGGCAATGGTGCGGGGATTGGGCTTACAGACCACTTCTCCGCTGACGGAATCCTGATAAAAGAGCAGAAAGCCGCGGCCTGAAAGTTCACGGGCATGCACACGGTTTTGCCCGTGTTCTACCACTTCTCCCGCTAAGTTGAGGGGTTGGCCGGTTTGGTTGTAGAGGCTGACCTTGGTGCCTGCCGTTAAATACAAACCTGCTGCCAGTGTACAGCCGTCTCCCAGTGAGATACCGGTTCCCGCATTGGCGCCCAAAAGGCACTGGCTGCCGATTTCAATCACATGGGTATTGCCGCCGGAAAGTGTGCCCATGATCGAGGCGCCTCCGCCAATATCTGTTTTATCGCCCACAAAGACCCCTGCTGAAATTCGGCCTTCCACCATGGCCTGGCCTTCTGTGCCGGCATTGAAATTCACAAAACCAGCCTGCATAATGGTGGTGCCTTCTCCCAGATAGGCTCCCAAACGAACTTGTGCGCCTGAGGCGATCCGAACGCCAGAGGGCAGATGGTAATTGACGAGATAGGGAAATTTATCCACATGACTGACTTGCAGGGGCTGACCTGAAAGCAGGGCTTGAATTCTGACTTCTTCGAGATCTTCAGGCAAAATCGGGCCTTGGTTGGTCCAGGCCAGATTGCTGAGCACCCGAAAAGCGCCATCGAGCAAAACGCCGTGGGGTTTGACCTTGCGCTGTGAAATCAGTTGCAGTTTGAAATAGGCCTCTTCAGGGCTCTGTACAGGCTGATCCGGGGCAGAAAGCAGAAAGAAACCGCAGTCTAAATGGCTATAGCTCTGATGCTGCGGGGGTGTTTTCTGAACTTGGGCCACGACAGCTTGCAGAGCCTGCGCTTCAGGTGCCTCAGGATGATCGGCCAGCAAGGCGCTGAGCGCCTCCAGATCGGTCTGGGACAGAACGGTAAAGGCATCGTTCTGCAGCAAAAAACGCGTCACGAGTGCTTCCAGCAAGGGGCCAGAGTTAGAAAACATGTGGGGATAGAGAACATCAAGGGGGGTGGCGCTCCGGCTGCGGCGCAGGCCAAAGCCCCAGGCAAAACAGGTTGGCATAGCGGGCTCCTCAAGAATAAACTGCTGCGTTCACTATACCAAATGCCCTACGAAACTGCCGCTTAGAGCTGAATTCTGACCACCAGTTCTTCCTGACGCAGAAAGGCAAACGCTGAGGAGACCTGATCTGCACAGCTTTCGGGAATATCAGAAAGTACGGTCCCCAAGTTCAATCCCGCTTGCAGGCCCTGAACGATTTGCGCATGCACTGGGCTGAGTATTTTCGAGCGCAACCCCATTTGATTCTTATACAGCAAAAGAAATTCTTGCTCTCCCTCGGGCAAGGAGGATGGGGTTACCCCTTCTTTCCACAATGTGTAGAGTTGAAAATCGGAAACAAACAGCGCAAGCGCTGGAGTCAGCCAAAAATTGAGATTTTCGGGTTCAGCACAGACTTCCATGATCTCCCAGTCGGCAGGCGGTTCGTGGGCGCTGTGAAAGAGTTCCCGAAAAGCCCATTCTAAACGACACAGTTTGGGTAAGGCCGGAAAAGCGCTCGTGCAAGGATGGCCTGCTACAAAACGTGAAAAATCTGCCCCAAAGGCGCCCAGGTCAGGTTGCCGGGAAACGCCAATCTCCAAATAATCCAAGTAAAGCTGATGAAACAGATCTTTTCCCAGCCAAGCCTCAGTTTGCGCATAGGTATCCAGCAAAGCCTCTTTTAAACGGGCAAGGTAATCCCCTCGATAGGTTTCCAGGGCCTGTTCAGGACTTAAGGCCGGAATCGTGCGAAAACAGTTCAAGAGTTCAGGCTGTTCCCATGATCCCAAACCTATCGCTGAAACAAACAGGTGCTGAAACTTGATCCAGCTTTCAGGGGCCGGAAGCAGGGGCGACTTGCTTGTATTATGGCTGAGAGATGCACTACCCTGCCGCACTTCTGGCTTTGAAACTCGCTTTGTCATAGCGAGTTCAGCCCAAATCAGGCGCGCCTTTTCTACCTCCGCCTCTACCCGTTCTAACTCGGGAATCTGGTCATCCCATTCCAACAGGGTTGGGCGAATCCCATGAATCTTCAGGGCATAGCGGTAGAGTTCCCAAACTTCAGGGTAAACAGGCTGCGAATGGGTATCAAAGAGAAACCCCTGAGCTTCGCTATAGCCAGCCAGATGATATTGGGCGATGGCTTCCGACGGCAGGGCATCAATAAAAGTCAGCGGGTCAAAGCCCTGGTTTTGGCTGTTGACATAGACGTTATTGATATCCAACAATATCAAACAGCCCGTGCGACGACTCAATTCAGTCAAAAAATCTGCTTCGCTGAGGCTGGACTCCTTAAAATCCAGATAAGCCGAGAGATTTTCAAGCAGCAAAGGACAGCCCAGATAGTCCTGAACCTGTTCGATACGCGGACAGAGATAGTCCAATAGGGTCGGGGTATAGGGCAAGGGCAGGAGATTATGTAAATTTTGATGGGCCAAGCCTGTCCAGCACAGGTGATCCGAGATATGCAAGGGACGGTATTCCCAAATCAATTTACGTAAAGCCCAGAGATAGGTATAATCAAGGGCCTCACAAGAGGCAAGATTTAACGAAACCCCATGCAAAGAGATGGGGTAGTGCTGAGCGACAAGATCCAGGATTTGACGGGGCCTTCCCCGGCTGAAGATCACGTTTTCACTGATCACCTCAAACCAATCCAAGCGGGTCTTCAGATTCGTTTCCAGCCGGGGAAAAAAAGCCGATCTTAATCCTGCGCCAAAAAGCGCCTGAGGGGAGCTACTGTTGAGGGGCATCCTGTTCCGTCTGAACCGGTTTGCCGTCTTTATCGAGGAATTGACCGCCCTTTGCCTGGCATTCCTTGGCATTTGTTTTCAGCCAACCCTGTCCCTTGCAGGAATTATGTCCCCCACAGTTATGGCCTTTACCCGAGCAATCTCCTTGGCCTTTGCAGGCGTTTACCCCGTGGCATTGCCCTGTTTCAGCCTGTGCTCCCTGAGTTGCGCATCCTGTTCCTGCCAGGGTTACGCCCGCCAAGGCAGCTGTCAACAGCAAATGTTTTGCTTTCATCACGTATGCTCCTTTTCTATCATGAACAGAATCAATGCTCTGTAGCTTCACTTTTACTTTGACAGACAGGAGCTGGGAAAACTGTCAGGCAGACGACAAATCAATCAAGGCTTTTGGGCTAAGGTTTTGAGTCGTTCCAAGCGTTGCGGTTCAGACGCTTTCAGCCAGTCTTCCCGACTGAGTAGGGCATAGGCTTTGGCAAAATAGACTTTGGCTTCCTTTTCGCGCTTTAAAACCAGCAGGCATTCTGCAATTTCTTCAGAGACATAACCGTCTTCTGGTTTATTCTGTGCTTCGCGATCCTGGAGCAGAGCCATTTGCAGTGCAAGGGCTTCTTCTGCACGTTGCAGTGAACGCAGGCAGCGGGCGACTGTCCAGCGGGCAATCAAGAGTCCTTCTCCTGTTTGTTTTTGCTCATGCCATTTCAGTGCTTTTTCAAAATAGCCCAGGGCTTCTGTGTATTTTTGCTGATCATGGTAAGTCCAGCCGATATTGTTATAGAGAGAGCCTGCCCATTTCTGAGCGCGTGGGTCTGTGGTTTTTTCTACCTGTTCCAGGGCTTTGAGGTTCCAAGCCAGCTGGTTTTCTGGTTTCTCGGCAATCGCCAGCATATGGGCAGCATCTATGGCATAAAAATCCAATTGCGCAGCCAGCGCTTTTTCCCAGGCCTTTTGAAAATAAGGCAGCGCTTGGGGGGCTTGACCTGCTGAATTATACACGCGGCCGCGTTCCAAAAGATAACGAACTTCAAGTTGTGTGTTTTCTGTGTTTAATTCTTTTTCTACCTGGTCCAGGGTGGCGTGGGCTGCATCGAACTGACGCTGTAGGCCTTGGGTTCGGGCAATTTGGGTTAGCAATTCAAGGCTCCAGGCACGATTGGACTGGCCTTGAGCTAAAAGCTCGCGAAAGGTCTTTTCTGTTTGGGCAGGTTGGCTGTAATTCCAGAGTTTATCAAAATCAGGTAAATTTTCTGCGTGACTGTTCATGCTGTGACCTCCCCAGAGTGAAAGCGCAAGAGCGCAGATGCTGAGCAATTTGCTGAGTCTGTGCATGGATGGGCTCCGTAAATTTAGTTTTTTTAATTTTAGCGTATTTCTGTACTCTGTTTGAGAGAAAATATGGATTGTATTTGCGGTTCGCACTTTTTTTGAATGTTTTTTAATATTTCAAGATCTGTTACTATCCAACTTATTCCTTGCCTTTTTGTTTAAATCAATCTTTGCAGATTCTAGAAAGTTTGAGTTGAAATCATGAAACATGCTATTTTTGCCTTGGTTCTTGCTGGCAGTGTCTTGCTCTCTCCCCCTTCTGTCTGGGCGAACCCAGCGCAAGATCTGGTTTTAGAGGCTCTTCGCGGCAATTCTGCAGGGGTTGAAAAAGCGCTCTTGGTGGGGGCCGATCCCAATCAATTGATTCCCTATGGCACGACCCAGATCCGTATCCTCTCTTGGGCTTCCCGTTGGGGAAATCTGCACTTGATGCAGCTTTTAATCGACAAGGGGGCCGATCCCAATGCGCGGGATCTTGCCGGTTATACGCCGATCAAATGGGCTGTTGCCTTTTCAGACCAGATCGAGGTTTTAGAATTCTTAGTGAAAAATGGGGCAGATATCAATCTTGCAGATGCAGAAGGCTATACGCCTTTGATGTCTGCGGCCATGGGGGGCAATCTGGAAATTGTCAAATTCTTAATTGAAAAAGGGGCTAAGCTTCAGGCCCAGACGGATGAAGGATACAATGCCCTGCTCTCTGCCGCCCGTTATGGACATATGGAAGTGCTCGAGTATTTTATTCACCAAGGCAGTGATCTGGCCTATCAGGATCGTCTGGGCAGAAGTGTTTTAACCGAAGCTATCTGGGGAAACCATCTCGAAGTTGTGAGCTACTATCTGCGCTTTGCAAAGGATCCCCAGGCTCGCTCCAAAGCTCTGAAATATGCGCAAACCTATCAAAATACAGAAATCCTTCAATTCCTTAACTCACAATCTGAAGCTGCCAGCCCCCAAAGCGCAAACGAAAATTTGCTGCAAGCTGTGAAAACTGGGAATATTCCGGCTCTTCAGGCTGCTTTGGCGCAGGGGGCCTCTCCCCATGCTCAGGACGCGACAGGCAAGTCAGCTCTGAATATGAGTATTCAAAGTGGAAAGATCGAGAGTGTTCAAGTACTGCTTGAGGCCGGTGCTGAATTAAACCCCAGGGATTCACGCGCGGTTTCTCCGCTGATGCTGGCCACAGCCATGGGGCAGACAGAGATTGTGAAAATACTTTTGGCAAAGGGAGCCGATCCGCAGGCCGTGAATCCTGCCGGTGCCAGCCTGATTGAAACGGCGGCCCTCTTGGGGCATGGGGAGATCTTCAAACTTTTCCTTCAATCTGAACCTCAGCCTAACTCAATTAAAGAAAAAGTTTTGTTCTTGGCCTGTGGCTGTCAGGATGGAAATCCAGAAATAGAAGAACCCGATGTGCTGCGCAATCGCCTCGGTTTGACCACCTGGCTTTTGGAAACTTCAGCCTTTGAGTCTGCCAATTTGCAAGCGGCTTTGGTTTGCGCGGCCAGCCATGGCTATCTGCCACTGACACAGCTTTTGCTTGACAAGGGGGCCGTTGCAAAAGGCCGGACTCCCCAAGGTGAACCTTTGCTTTTGACACTTTTGGGCAATGCTTATCTTGAAAATTCACTTGAATTGATACAAGTTTTTCTAGAGCGGGGAGCGGATCCCAATGCCCAATCGGCCCAGGGAGAAACGGCTTTGATGCGGGCCGCTGAATGGGAAACACCTGCAGTACTTAAGTATTTGCTTGAAAAAGGAGCCCAGCCCGATTTGAAAGATACGCAGGGGAAGACCGCGCTGGACTATGCCAAAAAGGCAAATAAACTTGAAAATATCAGGTTTTTAGCGCATTTGTGTAAGTAGAAAGGGTTTAAAAGCTCAGGCGGGAGGTGATTTCAAGCCCTCCCAAGCGAAGTGTTTCTACAAAAATTCCAAACCGAACACCAAAACGCTCCCCAAAACCTATATTCGGGTGCCAAAATACGCCATAACCCACCCCAATATTCCAGTTCCAAAAAGAATGGGGAGATATAGGAGATATATTTGAGTTCTCCCTCCCAACAATGCTCCCAACTCCTAGATAGCCAGTAAAATAAAACTGCCAAAAACGGATGAAATCCAAACTAAAACGGTATCCCAAACTTGCAAAGCCCTGTTGTTCAGAATTAAATAGGTATTCCCAGCTTGAATATGGATAATAGTATTTTTGCTCAATCGAAAGGGTTGAACCGTCAACAAAAACACTTTGAGAGAAAGAAGCTGGGTCCTGATTGAGATCAGCAAATGGCATCAGCATTTTTGAAAACTGGTATTCCAAACGCACAAAGGGAAGGGCTGGAATTTTTGAATCTTTTAATGGAAAATACGCCCCCAACTCCACAGCCCAAGGCTGAATATCCAGCTTTTGCTGCCAGGTATTGAGCGCTTGAGAAGAGGCCTCCGAAACATTCTCTGCTGAAGCGAAGCTCTGTATCGTAGGAACTTCAGACTCTGAGGCAAATGGTTCGGCCTGGGCCGGAAGCCCCCCGCAAAAGGTCAGGCTTCCGGCAAAGAATGCACCGAGTAACTCTTTTCTCATGGTTTGAGGGGTTTGCCACCCAGCAGCTGCTGATAGAGAAACTCACCCCAACTTTTCAGCTTTTGAGGATTTTTACTGGTTTCCTGCAAAGAGGCAATGGTTTGAACCTGGGGGGGTGTAAAGAGATTCTCGGCCTTTTGTGAAAGGCTGACAAACTCTGTGACTTTTTCATCGCCACTTAGGCTTTCGCTGGCTGTGCGCGCCAGTGCACTGACATCTTTGAGTTGTCCGTCCTGGGCAAAAATACTGTGACGCAGAATTTCTGCAAATTCTGCCACAGACGTTGCCAGTTTAAAGGAGGCTGAGGCATCACTGAAGGCTTTCAATTCGCTTGTAGAAACAAGTCGGCTGGTTTCTTTGACCTGATCCTGGGCATCGACATCTTTATAACGGACGGTGACTTTCGCGATTTGGTTTTCACTCAGATTTTCCTGAAAACGCACTTCGTAGAGGGCGGTTACGCTGTGGCTGGAACCCACTTCACCGGCGTCAATTGCATCATTGCGAAAATCTTGATCGGCAATATCGCGGTTTTCATAGCCCAGCAAGCGGTATTGAGCGACCACATTGGGGTTGAAATCCACTTGAATTTTGACATCTTTGGCAATGGTCTGCAAAGTACCTGTCAGGTTTTGCACGAAAATGCGTTGGGCTTCTTTTAAATTGTCAACATAGGCATAGATGCCATCGCCCTGGTTGGCGAGTTGTTCCATCAGGGTATCGTTAAAATTGCCCATGCCGAAGCCAATCGTAGAAAGTGCAATGCCTTTGTCTTTTTCGGTTTGAATCCGGGCCAGAATCGCCTCAGGTCCATTTGCGCCAACATTGGCGACCCCGTCA
The DNA here is from genome assembly GCA_002783405.1 of bacterium (Candidatus Blackallbacteria) CG13_big_fil_rev_8_21_14_2_50_49_14. NCBI lineage: Bacteria > Candidatus Blackallbacteria > bacterium (Candidatus Blackallbacteria) CG13_big_fil_rev_8_21_14_2_50_49_14. Next base: position 30,897 of record PFGG01000025.1, read on the forward strand.
GAGCAGAGAATCACACGGTTGGAAGCCCCACTGATAAACGCTTTACTGGCCTCTTCAAAACCTTTGACCAAACCGGCTTCAGCATTGGTGGAACCTTCGGGTCGCAGGGTATTGATGGCATTTAAAATCGTGTCTTTTTGCGAGCCGGGCGTGGCCGTTAAAACGGTTCGCGCTTCGCTTCCATAGGCGACGATGGCGACACGGTCGTTGGGATTGAGTTGATTGACCAGCAGCGAAAGACTTTGGCGTACCAGATCAAGACGGTTTTGCAGATTCATCGAGCCCGATACGTCAATCACGAAGGTCAGGACAGCCTGTTTGCGGTTGCGGGCTAAAATCTCCTGGCCCTGAATGCCAATTTGCAGGAGTTTGCTATCCACTGCGCCAAAATATGCCGGGGCGATTTCGGTTTGGATCGCAAATTTGCCACTGGCGGGTTGGGCATAATGGTAGTTGAAAAAATTCAGGTATTCTTCGGTGCGGACGGAAGCGGGGTCGGGCAGCTGATTTTGCTCTAAAAATTTACGCATCAGGGTATACGAGGCGGTATCTACATCTGCAGCAAAGGTGGAAAGGTGATCGGTGGCTGTTTCTACAAAGGGATTGACACCGTAATTTTGAAAGAAATTATCCCGATAATTGTAGATATCCGCACTGGGCGTGGGGCTGGGGCTGGGGGTTCCACTGGGAAGAGCTGAAGGAGCTGAGCTAGGGGCCGCCGAGGGGGCTGCAGTCGGAGTTACCGTGGGTTCAGCGCTGGGGGCTGCCGTGGGTGCAGCGCTGGCGGTGGGGGCTGCAGAAGGAGCCGCACTGGCGGTGGGGGCTGCAGAAGGAGCCGCACTGGCGCTGGGCGTGGAGCTGGCACTGGGGCTGGGTGAGGGGGTGGCTGTGGGCGCTGGGCCACAGGCGACGGGCAAGAGACAACTGAGAAGAATAAGTGCTTTCTTATGCATGGCGGGAGTCCTTTTCGTTCGGTATTCTAGCTTTCCAAGCTTAAGTATAGAACGAAGGCCTGTCCATGTAAAGATAAATATTTACAATTTAGTAAAAATATGAGGCTTCGCCAGTCCCTAAGCCAGGAGCAGGTGCATGGCTGGGCTAATGGGCCCCGGCAGGGGCTGATTGGTGAGAAATTCAATCGCTGGGGAGATGATTTGTTCTGCCCGCAGAATGCGGTTATGGCCCAAGCCTTTGCTGCTGATCAGTTCGGCATTCGGCCAGGCTTGAGAGAGTCGTTCGCCACTGCCCCAATTGACTTCGCGGTCGTCGAGATCATGAAAGATCAGGGCTTTTTCGGTGCGTCTTGATGCCATTTCAGGCAGAGAGAATTCCTCAAGGCGAATGCCCAAGCGGTTTTCAATTTTTGAGATCAAAGCGCTTTGAACCTGAGGCTTGAGACCCATCCGGTTTCCAAACAGGCGAATCATGCGGGGAGTATCGGCAGGTGGTGCCAGTAAAATCGCTTTTTCGGCTTGTAGCCCCTGATCCAAGCCTGCCAGGACAGCTGCTGCGCCTAAGGAGTGGCCCACTACAGCAGCCCAGGGGCCGGTCTGTTTCTGCACCTCGCGCAAAGCCCAGGTGAGTTCTGGCAGAGAGGAGCGTTCGCCTGGGCTTTCGCCGTGGCTGGGTGCGTCATAGGTGATCACTGAAAAACCTGCTTTCAGCAAGGGGGCTATCCAGGCGTGGTATTGTCCTCCACGACCCGCCCAACCATGTACCAATCCAATCAGCTTTTCAGTCTGGCCCCATCGCCAGGCCTGAATCGGTCCCTGCGGTGTGTGTACTGTAAAAGCCTGGCCCGTTTGCAAAACTTTGTTTTCAGGATAGGGTCTCGGGTAACGCGGGGGGCTTGAAAATAGCTTCTCGGCATGGCTGGCGGCCAGTTCAGGAGAGATCAGGGCTTGAAGGCTGAGACGGGATTTTTCGGCAAGAACCCGCGCTATAAAAGCGAACGTTCGTGCTTTTTTGGTGAATGTTTTCATCGCTCAAATACTCCTCTTTGTTTAAATCTGAATTCGCTCTAAAAAGGCATAAAACAAATGACGGGCACGTTTCAGGGCTTCTGGCTGGCCCATCAGGCGAACATAAAAATGGGCAGAAAGCAAAATTCCATAAAGCTCTTGTACCGCTTCTGCAGGATTGAGAGCGGCTTGAAACTGACCTGAAATTTGCCCCAGTTCCAGGGTGCGTTCCAGGGTTTCGATCCAACGGGCTTGAATTTTGACCAGCTCATCTCGCACGGGGCCAGGTTGATCATCCAATTCAATCGCAGCAGCCACAAACAGACAACCACTGCGGGTTTGGGGTTCAGACAGGCCCCATTCCAGCCAATTTTCAAACAGAGCCTGTAAACGGGGTTTGCCCCGCTCGCGCTTTAAAGCCGGCTTGACCACAGAATCTGTAAAGCGTTCAGATGCGGCTTGCAAGACTTGAATCTGAAGTTCTTCTTTGGAACCAAAATGGGCAAATAAACCGCTTTTTGACATTTGCAATTCACCTGCTAGCTGGCCAATGCTGAGACCGTCCAGGCCAACACGGGTAGCCAGGGAGCTGGCTTTTTCAAGAATATTGTTTCGTGTAAGATTTCCTTTTCGCATAGATTTATTATAGAACGACCGTTCGTTTTTCTGCAAGCTTTGAAGTTTAGTTTTTGTCTTAATGCGAAATTTTCGCCTTTGAGATTGCGTTTTTAATCTTGCTGGGAGCGTGTTTTAACCAGGATGGAGCGTATGACAAAGTGAAGCTTTTCAGGGACTTTCCCTGTTTCAGTGGTGAGTGGGAATCTCAGGGTGCTATGATAGTCAAAAAAACGCAGCTATTTGAAAATGGATTTAATCATCAGCGATACCCTGACGATTCCTGATTCTGAAATCGAGTTCAGTTTTGCCCGCAGTGGCGGGCCAGGAGGTCAAAATGTGAATAAAGTCGCGAGCAAGGTCATTTTACGTTTTGACCTGATAAACTCCCGTGTTCTGAATGATGAGGAGCGTTGGTTGATTCGGCAGAAATTAGCCAGTCGCATTACCCATGAGGGGGTTTTGCATCTCAGCGCACAAAGTTTACGCTCGCAATTGGCCAATCGCAAAGCCGTGATTCAGCAATTGATTCAGCTTTTGCAGGAAGCCCTTGAAATTCCACCTGAACGGATACCTACCCGACCCACACGGGCCTCGCAAAGAAGGCGGGTTGTGGGTAAAAAACTGAGGGGTGGGCTCAAAAAACAGCGAACTGAACAGGACTGGGAAAGCGAGTCTGGCTATTAGTCCTGTTCAGAATGCCTATGGGCAATTAGAGCCCCGGTACCAGGGCTTTGTTCTGCACTTTGTCTGAACTCAGATTAAAGTGCAATTCAAGATAATCAGGTGCTTTGGCAATGATTCCACCTGGGCCTACTTCGGGGGGCTGAATGCCAAATGCCGTAAACTTGGTCAAAATACGGCCATAGGCTTCAATCTTGGCGCCCCGTTTCAAAAGTGTGAACTGCGAAGAAACGGGAAAGGGTTTGTTTCCAATCGTCAGTTTCCCGCGAATCGAGCCATTTCCTCGTTGAAGCATCGATTTCCAGTCTTCAGCGCTCAGCGCCTGGCTGCGAAAGACCATGACAGGTTGTTGAGCTGCTTTCAGAAGTTTGGCGACCTCTTTGTCGCGATCCCGCTCTTTGCTGTCAAAAGCCGAAATGGGGATCAGTACTTCAGCTGCCAGTTTCTCTCCTTCTTTCACCGCTTTTACGCTTATGCCACAGTTAATTCCCACGACATTCTGGTTTGAGACCATTGCGAGGGTTTTGTGGGTGCGGTAGGCGACACAATTTGAGCCGGGCTGAAGAATAGGTTGTTGCGCCTGAACCTGCGTCAAAGCGGGACTAAAACCACCAAACATCAGGGCACAGGCCAAAATGAGAGGGTTTATTTTCATTGCAGACTGGCTCCTGCTGCAATCCACTGTCCAAGCAGATCGCGCTCATCCTGGGTCATGCCCGTGGAATTGCCTTCGGGCATTGAGCGAGAACTGACGGTGGTACGGCGAATTTGATTGGCATAGGCTTTGATGCTCTCTGGTGAAGACAAGTTTATCCCTGCTTCGGTGCGTCCGCCTCCATGGCAGGTAACGCAGCGGTTTTCAACGATGCTCTGAATTTTTGCAAAGGCGACGGTTGTGCCTGTGGTGGTTCCACTGCCACTTCCTGTCTCTGTACTGGGTGTACTGGGGGTGCCTATTTGGGAACTTGAGCAGGCAAACAGCATAGAACTGGTAAGTATTGCAGCGAAACTAAGTAAAATGGATTTTTTCATGTACAGAACTCCTTAAAATTTGCGGGAAAGGATCAGGGGATTGAGATAGGTTTTTCCTGACCCTATTAACTTAACATGTCATAAAATCAGAAAAGCATAAAAATTTGAACTGGGTCTGCGTTCTTGAATTTAGCTTGCCCTGGGTTATAATTACTGAAATTTCAAATTGCGGAGAACTACGTCATGCAACGTCTTGTACTTTTTTCTGTTTTAATGGGTCTTATTCTGAATCTATCTGCACCTGTGCAGGCAGAAACTGCTCAATCTGCTGAGCAAACTTCACTGAAACCTGTCAGTGAGGCGGCCGCCCAGGTGGATCTTGAGGGCGATAATGGTGCCGATTTAGAGAATGAGGATGACGAAGATGAGGATGACGAAGATGAGGATGACGACGACGAAGATTCTCATGAAGAGCATCATCATGGGCATTCCAAACCCACCAAACGTGGCTTTTATGAGGGCACACCGAATCTTTTTTCTCCAGTGGCCGTCAATGCTGATTCACTGCATTTGATTTATTCCCATAATTTTTTCAGTGCAAGTTTTCCGCGCAGCAGCAATCCAGCTTTTTGGCTGAAATACAGCCCGCTCGATCGGCTTCAGATCGATGGTTTGGTGGCACTGCGTGAAACGCCAGCCGAAGGGGAACTGGGTCTGGCGTATCAGATCTTCAGCGAGAAAAGTGGAGATTGGCTGAACCTGATGCCCCGCGTGGCCTACAATACCCGCGGCAATCTCTTTGGGGTTGAACTGGCCGCCAATAAGTTTTTGGTGGATGATATCTGGCAGGTGGGGCTCGATGCCCGCTATTTAAGCACTGCAAAATCTGACAGCTTTGATCGGTCGCTTGCTGCCGTCGGTTTTAATACCATGGTGCGGGTTTGGAAAGACTGGCACCTGTTTGGAGATGTGGTGGTTCCGATTGATTCCGAAATTCTTCAGAAACGCAGTGTGCTCTGGTCAACGGGGATTAAAAAAGTCTTGGGCGGTACACCGCATGTCTTGACACTTTATGCAGGCAATACCCAAGAGCAATCTCTCAGTGGACGCACGATTTCATCGAGCAATCTGCTCAGTGATGTGTTCCGTGTGGGGTTTGTTTTCAGCATCGATATCGAGCATTTAAGCGAATTGCCTGCGCGTCTGTTCTAAGGATGCAAAAAGCAATATTGACCTGTGCCTTAACGGGGGTTTTGACCGATCCCCATCGCCATGCCGTACCCGTGACCCCTGCTGAAATGGCAGAAGCGGCTTATCAGGCCTGGAATGCAGGGGCCAGTATTGTGCATTGCCATTTTCGCGATCAAAGGCCTGGCAAAGGCGCACTCCCCACTTGGAACCCAGAAGTGGTCGCCGAAATTTGCCAGGCCATCCGTGAGCGTGTCCCTGATTTGATCTTGAATCTGTCTACTGGCATAGCCGGCCCGGATATTTCAGGGCCTTTGGCCTGTCTGGAACGGGTCAAGCCAGAGATGGCAGCCTTAAATTCGGGCTCACTGAATTATTTGAAAACCCGTGCCGATGGGCAGTGGGCCTGGCCTCCTCTGCTTTTTGATAACCCGGTTGAGAAGGTCAAAGCTTTTCTCGATACCATGCGCTCTCTGGGAACTTTGCCAGAGTGTGAGTGCTTTGATACCGGGATTTTGCGCAGTTTGAGCATGTTTCTTGAAAATGGCATGCTCACTCCCCCTTTCAGTGTTTCCTTGGTGATGGGGGTGGCCAGTGGCATGCCCGCAGATCCCCGTTGGTTGCCACTTTTGCGCGAACTTGTGCCTGCGGATGCGCCTTGGCAGGTGATCGCGATTGGGCGTGAAGAGGTTTGGCCGATGCATCGCGCAGCTGCTGAACAGGGGGGCAATTTACGTACGGGGCTTGAAGATACCTTTTATTTGCCAGAGGGCCAAAAAACGGATTCCAATGGCGCTTTGATTGCTGCCTTGGCCCGCGTGGCCGAAATGGCCGGTCGCTCGGTTGCCTCTCCAGCAGAAGCCCGTCAGATCTTGGGCCTATATTAGCCAATCCGACGTTCGAGGGTTTCATAGCAGCGAATGGCAGCCAGCAGGTTGTGATACCGCTCAAACTCCATATTGTTTAAAAGTACAAGGTAAATGCCCTCTTGCCAGCAGAGCATGATCGTGCCGTGACGTCCAACTTTGTTTTTCAAGCTCATTTGCGCAACCTTTCTAGCTTGGGATACGCTATAGAGGGATCCTTGTGGATGCCTCGCGAAGATATTTACAAAGACGTAAAGTTATTGAAAAAGTTCTTGTCTTTTTGGCAAGTTTTATAAAATAAAGGAAGTCACTGAAGCAATGCCTATTTTGTATGAAGACAAAACCGTGGTGTGTGATGATCAGGCCTTGACCATCAAGCAGTATTTTTTTCCTGTGGGCAGTCGGCGTATCCTCTACAGCAGCATTAAAGGGATTCAGGACAAAGAGATGAACCTGATCAATGGCGCCTGGCGTATCTGGGGCATGGGTTTGAGCCCCCATTGGTTCCATTTGGATACGGAACGTCCGCAGAAGAAGCGTCAGATCGTGCTGGATCTGGGGGAGTTGATCAAAGTCGTTTTGACCCCTGAAGAACATGAAACCGTCTTGGGGATTCTCGAGCGAAAAACGGGTTTGAATCCCGATTAATCACGCTTCCAGTACGCTCAAATGCCGCCTGAAAAAACGATAAAGTTCTTGCTTGAGTTGAAGATTTTCTCTGGATTTCAGTTCAGGGTCTGCCTGGAGAAGGGTTTGTGCACTGCTGCGGGCCAAGTCCAGCAGTTCACCATCTTCGGCCAGATTGGTGAGAATCAAATCAGGCAGCCCACTTTGGCGTGTACCCAAAAATTCCCCCGGCCCGCGCAGTCGCAAATCGTGTTCGGCAATGATAAAACCGTCATTGGTTGAAACAAAGACTTCGAGCCGCTCACGGGCAATTTGAGAAAGTTTATCTGTGACCAGCAGGCAATAGGCTTTGTCTGAGCCTCTGCCGACGCGTCCTCGCAATTGGTGCAATTGGGCCAGCCCAAAGCGCTCGGCGTGTTCAATCACCATCACACTTGCATTGGGAACATCAACCCCGACTTCAATCACGGTGGTGGCAATCAGAATATCCAGCTCGTGTGCTGAAAAAGCACGCATGACCAGATCTTTTTCCTGGCCTTTCATTTGCCCATGCAGCAGGCCAATTCTTAAACTTGGAAAATAAGCCTGGTAAGCTTCAAATTCACTTGTTGCTGCTTTCAGTTCGGATTTCTCTGATTCTTCGACCAAGGGCAAAACCACATAGGCCTGACGACCGGCTTCAATTTCGTAAAGAATCAAATCCCAAACCCGTTGGCGCTGACTTTCTTTGACCAATTGGGTTTGAACAGGTTTGCGCCCAGGGGGAAGCTCATCGAGAATTGAAACATCGAGATCGCCATACAGAGTCAAAGCCAGCGTGCGCGGGATGGGCGTGGCTGTCATGGTCAGAATTTCAGGATTGAGACCTTTTTCTCGCAAGAGGGCGCGTTGTTTGACCCCAAAACGGTGTTGTTCATCGATAATGGCAAGCCCCAAGCGTTTAAACTCGACTCCTTCCTGAATCAAGGCATGGGTGCCAATCGCAATCTGGGCTTCTCCGCTGGCCAGACGGGCAAGCGCTTCACGGCGGGAACGGGCCCCCTGACTGCCTGTTAGCAACTCAGCCTGAACGCCTAAGGGCAGCAGCCATTCAAAGATCTTGTGGAAATGTTGTTCTGCCAGGATTTCTGTGGGGGCCATCAGGGCGGCTTGGTAATGATTCTCAACGCCCTGCAACATGGCCAGCACCGCCACAACCGTTTTGCCTGATCCGACATCTCCCTGTACCAGACGTGACATGGGTTCGCTGCGTTGTAAATCTGCGAGAATTTCCTGGTGTACGCGTTTTTGTGCCCCCGTCAGTTCAAAGGGCAGGCTTTTCAGAAAGGCTTGAGAGAGTTCGCCAGGAGGGGCAAAAACCAGCCCTGATTCATAGCGTTCCCGCTGCTTGCGTCTGAATTGCAAGCCGAGTTGGGTCAAAAGCAATTCTTGAAAGACCAGGCGTTCCCGCGCTGCCTGTAAGGATTCTTGAGAGCTTGGAAAATGAAACTCACTCAGGGCCTGGGCATAGCCTGGCAGGGGCAGGGTTTTTAAGAGTTCTGGGGGCAGGGGCTCTGGAATTTTGGGAGCAAAGGCTTCTAAGCCCGCTTTGATGGCGCGCCGTACCCATTTCATATTCAGGCCTTCACTGAGTGGATAGACGGGCACAATCCGTGCCAGATGAATCAGGTTTTGTTCTTCAAGGCTCTCCAATTCCTCGCTATTTTCAAGAATCTGAAGTTCGGGCTTGTCAAGGGTCAGAGAACGGTTGTAACTGTCCCACTGCACAGTGCCACTCAGAATGATCTGCGCCCCCTCAGGAAAACGTTGTGCGGCTTGGGCCCGGATCCACTGTTGTTTGCCCTGGTGAAAAAAACTGAGAATCAGACGGCCTGTTCCATCTCTGACCACCACTTTGACAATCGTCATTTGTTTTTTTGCGGGCGGGCTGAACAGAGAGACGGAATGAATCATGCCCCAAACCGTTACCAATTCACCTTTGCGTAAATCACGAATTCGGGTACATTTTGAAAAATCAAGATGCTGCCGGGGATAATAGTGCAGAAGTTCGCCGACGGTTCCGATACCCACTTTGGCGAAAATTTCACCCAGTTTGGGGCCTACACCTTTTACAAACTGTACAGGCACATCCCGCCAATCTGAGGCAGCTTCTGCCTGGGCCTGGCGCTGAACCTGGGCGGCAACCACTTTGCGAATTTCACGTGGATCGCGCAGTCCCTCAAGTAGCCGTTTGCTTTCTTCAAGCATTTCACGTCTTTCGGCGACAGAGCAGAGGGGATAAAGGGTATAGATATTCTGCAATCGGGCTAAAATTTTGGCATGCTGAGGTTGGGCTGAAAAAACAGTCAGGTGGTGCAGAATAAAATCTGCGAAGAAATACTCCCGTCCTTTGATATTTCTGTAATTCTGTTTTTCTTCAGCGCGCAGCGAACGCTCAAAAAGTTCAAACCAAACCGTCACTAGAATCCCAGGGTCATATGAAGATAGGGCCCCGTCAGTCCCACATTGGGCCCACCCGGCACGGCGATAGTGTTATTGCTCTGATCATTTCTGAACAAATCTGTGGCTTGCCAGAAATTGCCAGGAACGGGGGTCCAAAGCCATCCGCCCCGCAGGCCCACTCTGAACCCCCAGTCGTCGAAAACGCGCAGCCGATAATCCAGCCCCAGGCCTGCATTGAGCACCAAAGCAATCGCTGAAATCTGGCCCTGTCGTCCTGGGTTTTTTAGAAAACTGTCAAAATCCTGTATCTGGTTACGCTGGGTGAAATGCAAATCGAGCGTGCCCATGCCCACACCCAAGACGGGATAAATGCGCAAATCGCGGGTGGGATGGAAAATATAGCCCAGATTAAACAGACCCGCGCCCGCATATTGCCAGGTAATATAGTCTGAATTCAAAGCCGGAAGCGAAATATTGACCCAGCCTTGAAATTCAGTTAAGAGATTTGCGAAACTGAGTTGCAGTCCGCCCCCCACTGAAAACTGGTCTTGCGCAAAGGCCTGAAAGCCCTGATCGTTTAATTTTTGATTGATTGCATTCAGATCAGGGCGTTGCCAACCTCCAAGCATATAAATTGACATATCCAAAGGAAAATCAAAATCTTCACTCAGAAGCAGATCCGTATGGCTGGGGGGTGTTTCAGGTGCTGGGGGAGGATCTTCTGCTGATGGGCAGTCTGAGCCCTCACAATTCTCAGTCTCTGTTTGCATACTGGGTGAGGCATTGGGACAGGGGGCATCTTCACAGGCCTGGCTCTGAAAGCTGGGGCTCATGATCAGCAGGGCGACGCATATTGAAAGAGAAATTTTAGGCATAATGTTCCTCATGAACTGAATAGTTCTATTGTACCCGTCTGACTGGACAGCTTGCAGCCCCCCAGATATACTTTCAGGCATGAGTTTACCGGCCAAGAGCCTCTGGCACACGATTTCCGAGCATTTATCTCAGCAGAAGCCTGAATCAGCTTTTGTGGAATTGGAAAACTACCTGTTGCTTCACCCTGATGACGCCGAAGCTTGGATTCTCAAAGGGGTGCTCTGCTACCAGCGGGGAGATTTTGAACAGGCGATTGTTTGGCATGAAAGGGCGCTTGCATGTGCTCCTGAACATGCTGAAGCCTGGTTCAATCTCGGCATGCTCTATTTTTTTAAGCAGGATTGGCACAAGGCCATTGCCTTGCTGAGAAAATGTCTGGTGTTTGAAGTTGAGCACCTGAATGCTCATTTTTATCTTTCCGCCGCCTATACGCAGCTTTGCCATTATTTTTTTGCCTCAGCACATCTTGAACGGATCTTAAAAAATGAACCTCAACATACGCAAAGCTTGATTCAATTGCCTTTTGCTCTGCATATGAGTGGTCAGATTCATAAACAGTCAGCTTTTTTGGCCCACTTGCTGGTCAAGCTCAAAACCCAGAACGTGGATTCTGTACTTCTGGAGGCTTTGCCCCTGTTTCTCGGGCAGTATTTATTGGCGCTATACGCCGACTCCCGCGTTGATGATTTGCTGCTTTTGCGCCAGATGCGTGAACTGGTTGGGGAGTGGGGGTTTGACAAGCCCCCCAAGCAAAGGCAAAACCCTCAGTTGCGAAAGTTTCAACGCGTGCGTTTGGGGTATCTTTCACGGGAATTGGGCTCTTTTTCTTCTGCTGAAACGGTTCTGCCGCTCTTCAAATACCATGACCGCACACGTTTTGAACTCTTTGCCTATTCAGATTTGGCAGAGCAGGGTGAAAAAGTAGAGCGCTTTAAAGCCTTATTTGAAAACTGGCGTTCTGTCGCCAGTTTGACGAACGCTGAATTGGACGCTTTGATTCGTGAAGATCAACTCGATATTCTGATTGACTTATCGGGTTTGATACACAGCACGCGACAGGCCGTGTTTGCGCTGCGTCCTGCTCCAATTCAACTGACGGGTTTGGGGTTTGGCTGGCCCACTGCCCTGCCCCATTTTGACGGGTTTTTTTGCGATCCTGTGCTGTGGCCTCCTTATACGCAAATGATTTGCCCAGAACCCTTTCTCTACCTGAGTTCTATTCTGCATTGGCAGCCTCCTGAGTCCACGCGGAGTTTGGGGCTGCCCCCCTGTGAAGCGGGCCAGCCTTTGACCCTGGGGTCTGCAAATTATTTGGCGAAACTGGGGCCAGAAGTAATTGAAACCTGGGCAAGGATTCTTCAGGAATTGCCGGAAGCACGGCTTTGTCTGAAAACTTTGGCGCTGAATGATTCCTACAGTCAGGAAATGCTCTGGCAACAGTTTGAAGTATTGGGTATTCAACGCGAAAGGATCATTTTGTATGGGGCCCTCCAAGAGCAGGATCATCTCACCTGGTTTTATTCACAAATTGATCTGGCCCTGGATCCCTTTCCCTTTACGGGGGGCGTTACAAGCTTAGATGCCCTGTGGATGGGGGTTCCTGTACTCACGCTTTCAGACCCGCGTTTCCGTCACCGCGCTGTGGGTGCGAGTCTTATGCATCAATTGAATCTTCCCCAATTCATCGCTTTTTCGCGTCAGGAATACGTACAGAGGGCAATTGCACTCGCCAAGGATCGTGAGGGATTGAGAACATACAGGCAGACCCTCAGAGCATTGCTTGAAGCTTCCACGATCTGTGATGGGCCCCGTTTTGCACGTGAAGTTGAAGCCCATCTTTTAAACCTTTTTCAAGCCCAGACGACCTCAACAGACCTAACAGCTATTTAATAAGCTTTTAAAAAGGGCTTGCTGGAAAGAGATGTTTTCTTTGCTTATGATAGAAACATCAGCATAAATCATAGTTTAAGAGAAAGGAATCACGGGTATGCAAGTTTCTGTGCCGCAGGAGATCGGCCCTCAGTTTACCCGTCATGCGACTGCCCGCTTGGTTCAACGCGGGATAAAACTGGCAGATGTTGAATTTACCATGCGCCACGGCAAAAAGATCTATAAACAGGGGCTCGTTTTTTACGTCATGATTGATAAAATTGCCCGCTTACGGGGCGAGTCGGTTCGCCATCTCGTGGTTTTGGCCTCACATGAGGGCAATGTGGTCACTGTTTATAAAGAGAAAAATGCGCTGAAAAAAATCAAGCGCGCCAGCAAAATTGATCAAAGCCTGCAATTGCAAGAGCAGGTTTCTTAATCCGGGTTTTTGAGCCGCTTCAATCGTTCCGGTTGAATTCTGTAGATCAGGGTGTTTTGCTTTGAAATCAAAACTTCACCTGCTTTGCTTGCTTTGATTCTGCGAAGATATTTCAGTTCTGTCCAGCTGATTTCAGCAGGGGATTCTTCTGGCTGTGAAGAATAAAAGAGCGCAAGTGCTGCTCCATCCAATAAATCTTCGCTGTCTAAACTTTGATCCTTCGGTTTAGAAATTAAGACATGGGCTCCAGGCCAATTTCGGGTGTGCAGCCAGATATCGTTGCCTTTTCCCTGTTTCAGTAAGGCTTCATTGCCTTTGTCTGTTTTTCCCACCCGAATCAGAGTTTGTTTGCTTGAAAAGAAGCTGCGCCAGAGGGAGCGGCCCTGTGCCGATTTAGCCTTCGCGAGCGGGGGGGGAAGCTTGAAAAACCAAGTCTGATGTTTTTCTTTAAACCCTTGATAGGCTTGAAGCTGTTCTGAAGGTGTCAGGCTTTCTGAGACGAGAAGACAATTTTGCCAATCCTTGAGAAGAGCTTGCAGGGTGGCTTCTTTTTCCCAATGCTTGAGGAGCTCGTTTTCGAGAAATGCTTGCCTGCGTTTTAAGCGACGGGCCTGCTTAAAGCACCGGCTCAGATTGGCTTGCAAATCCAGAGCGGGGTCTAGCTCAATTTCGATTTCTTTCAGTTCAGGGTCAAAATAATCGGGGAGCTTGACTTGGCTTGCACCGGGTTTGACTTTTCCCCAAGCCCCTTGCAGAAGTTCTGCTCTTTTTTTCCATTCTGGCCAGGATTGGCTCTCTTCTAAACCCAATTCAGCGGTTCTTATTTTTCTGTGAACTGCATTTTTTTGCTGCTCCAAGCCGCTGGCAATCTCATTTTTGAGTGTATTCAGTGCCTTTTCGGTTTTTGTCTTTTCCCAGTGGGCTTGAATCCAAGCCGAGGTTTCTCCCTGCAATTCAAGCCTTTGGAATGCTTGCGACAGAGGGGTTCTTTTTCCCTGGTAGGGAGAGGGCGGGCCATAGGGTTGACCTGTGCGCAAGGGACTTTGTCTTGAAGAATCCTGGCGCAGGCTGCCCAGTACCCGTTGCTGGGCATTCAGTAAAATCAGGTTGCGGTAGCGACCACTCATTTCTGCGATCAGAAAATACGTCTGAGAGCCTTGTTCGATTTTGAATTCTAAAATCCGATCCTGGTTGAGGATTTGAATGCTGATGATTCGAGCCCCGTTGAGATATTTTCGCAAAAGCATGACAAAGGCTGTGGGGGGAATAGCTGCAGGTTTTTCCGAACTTAGAAAGCAGGCCACCTGGTTCTCCCATTGTTCCCAGATCCAGAAACGCGGATCTGGGGTTTCAAGGCTGATTCCAGCGACATGGGCACGAATTTTGCGGATTTTTTTAGCGCAGAGGAGATTTTGAAACTCGTTGCAAAGCTGTTCCAATTCGGCGAGTGTTGCCGTCATGCCAATTTGGCCTGAAACTGCGCTGCTTGCAGGGCCCGTTCGCCCCCCAAGGCCTGTAAACGGCTGAGTACCTCGGTATAGCTGATGGGTTTTGCGAAGGACTGAATATCTCTCAGAAACAAGTTTTTTTCAAGTTCGTTTACAAAATGGGGATCTTCAATGAAAAGATTGAGTTCCTGGTTATAAAAGATGGGATTTTGATCTCCGCCGCTGAGGGCTTCGAGAAAGGGAGAATGTAAGGATCGGGGGGTTAAATTGGCCGAACCAAGCAGAGCGTAACGGCCATCGACACTGAGGGCTTTGGTATGCGCCATGCCTGAAAATTTTCCCGGTCGTCCCTGGTAGAGCCAGGCCTCTATCTTTCCTGTGCCCAGTTCTGCTTGGGTTTCCATGAGGATTCTCAGGTTTTCGGTATTGGTAAGGTTGAAGATTTCTATATTGCTGTTTTCAGGAAAAATCAGTTTGAGTTGGACATCGCGGGCCAGGGCTTTCTTCAAGGCCTCAAGGGTGGGAAGATGATAAAAATAGGCATGTTCTAACCAGATCGTGCTTTGCGCTTTGTGAATCAGGCCAATCAAGGCTTCATAGATGCGCGTACTGTGCACATCGGTCAGTAAAACTTCGGCGTTTGAAAGCGGCTTTTTTAAAATATGTGCGCCTTTGCGGGCCTCTTTTTCCAATCTGCGCAGGCTTCTCAGGCCTGTACCGAGGGCCGGTGAGGTGTGATTGACTCGCCACCAATTGTCAAAAAAAGCTTCCTGGGCCTGTCTGACTGCGGGCCCCTGGAAGGCGACCATCAGATCGTGAAAACTGTCCTCAGCCAGGAATTTATCGCCCAGATTGATTCCACCTGTCCAGGCTTTCAGACCGTCAATCACCAAGAGTTTGCGGTGATCTGCCCGGGCAACCCCCTCCACATAGGAGTGAAAATGAAAGTTTCGTTTCAGCGCCCGAAGATGGCGCTGTCGCTGGTATTCATTCCAACCACTTTGGTTGTGAATCAGGTTTTCGAGCACTTGAATGGTTTCCTGAAACATATCCAGGATGGGTTGGGAAGAGGCTGGTAAAAGTTCTAAATTGCTGAACAGAACCCGCACGGGAATGCCCCTGGCGGTCAAAGGATTGATCTTCAAGCCGTTTGCATCATGGAGCAGTCCTGCTGCTTTAAGCGCCAGTTCATGGGTTAAATGACGGGTGGTTTTACCTGGGAAATAGAGAAATGTTTCGAGTTCAATATTGCGGCGTGCCCAGCGAATTTGTTTGAGCAGCTCTTGAAAATAAGTGGGGCCATCAATCAGCAGTTCCAGAGCGTTTGAGCTGGTCTCGGGCTGAAATTCAGCGGGATGGAGGTTTTGGGGGCCAATCGTTATTTCAAGGCCTTTGCCTGGATCAAACGAGATCGAAAGATCGGTGGGTTCTACTTTGTAGTTTTTTCCCAAAATGGAGATATCTCTGAATTGCCAGGAATTGCGGGATTGTATTTCCAACTGGCGTTCAGCGGTCAGTCTGACCCGTGTATCAATATCAACTCCCAAGTTGACCTTTTGTATCATTTCAGAAAGATGGTGGCCCTGCAGGACAATTCTTTGTGTTTCTTCCTCATTCAAACTCAATTCAATTCGGCCTTGGGCCTGAAAATCCATCTGCCCATCGGCCCAGCCCTGTACTTCGGCCTCTAAATGCAATTGGTCTGAGGTTTCCCAATGGATTCCCCTTTTGCCATGGGGATCTGAGCTGCCTAAAAATGAAACCTGATCAAAGACCAATTGCAGGTTGCGGTGCGCATCCCGGCGAAAGACACAGTGAATATCTTCAAGACCATGAATGCTGATTGCATTGCCTTCGCGAATCGGAATGGAAATGCTGTGTAAACAGGGCAAGATCAGCAGTTCTTGGCCTCGATGCTGAAATAAAAGTCCCAGATTGAAATAGGGAATCCGTCGATTGATGCGGGTTTCAAGCAAATGGCTGAGGAGCATTTCCAGCGCTTTTCGCAAAAGCGGGGCAGGTAAAAAATGGCGGCTTAAGCTGAGTACCAGGGCGCCGCTTTCGTCGATGCCCAGGTTCAGTTCGAAGTGGCTGCTGATCAACCCCAAGGCATGGGCTTGCCCATGAAATTTGAAAAAACCATCCTGGTTGAATTGCACATCCAGAAGGCGAAAATCATAAAAGGGCGAACTTGCCAATTGGCGCCCCTGTTGGGAAATAAACCAATTGGAGAGAAAGTGGCGATCCATTTGCAGGACCCCATTCAATTGACCTTGAATATCCTGATAGCCGGGTTGGGTAAACCCATTGGAATCATTCAAATCCAGGCTCAGGCTGGCTTCCAGCAGGGGAGGCTTCAGCGCATCTCTCACCGGATCAGCTCAAATAGCCTTCGATCAGCAAATCTTGACCGAGTTGGCGGGTTTGCATCTTTTGAACGGGCCATGCGTCATGAACGAAACCTACCCCTTCACCACCCACTGCTGAAAGAGCGTCGCTGCCGCCAATCAGTTTGGGGGCTACCAAAAAGCTGACCTTATCTACGATTCCGGCTTCAAGTGCGGCGGCTCTCAAGGTGGAACCCCCTTCGATCAAAACAGAGGTAATGCCTCTTTTGTTCAGCATTTGCATCAGTCTTCCCAAATCCACACGGGGTTCATCACTGTTTTCATCGGGGCAATGCAAAATTTCTGCCCCCGCCAGACGCAGCGAACGCAGACGATCCTCATGGGCGCCGTAACTGATCGCAATCAGAACCGGGGCACGTGTTTCGTCTGGATCTGAACGTAAAAACAATTTTGAATTGACAGGGGTTTTGGCCTCTGTGTCAATCACAATGCGCCAGGGATCGCAACCCCGTAAAATTTTGCAATTCAACATGGGATTGTCCTGCAAAATGGTGTTGACCCCAATCATGACCGCATCATAGCGTGCCCGCAGGTTTTGCACAAATTCACGGGCTTCTGGCCCGGTAATGCCATCCGTATCCTGCAGACGGGTGGCAATTTTGCCATCCAGTGACATGGCGGTTAGCAAATTGACAAAGGGACGGCGGGTGCTTGCCTCTTTCAGGTAGATTTCATTCAGGGAGCGCGCTTCGTCAGCGAGAATTCCCTCAATAATTTCAATCCCAGCGGCAGCCAGTGCATCCAAGGTTTTCCCACTCACGACAGGATTGGAGTCTCTGACGGCCACCACCACACGGGCGATTCCTGCTTGAATGATTGCATCTACCAGATTAATGCCTTTGCTGGTACCAAAGGCGGGTTCAAGATTGACATAGAGCGTGGCTCCTTTGGCTCTTTCACCGGCCGCTTTCAGGGCGTGCATCTCCCCATCGAGGGCATCCCGATTGGCGAGATAGCCTTTTCCGACGACGGTATCTCCTTGGGCAATCAGGGCTCCCCGAAAGGGGGAGGGCGCAATTTTTATAAAGCCATTGCGCGCCAACTTAAGTGCGCGCGCCATAAACTGTTCGTGCAGAAGCAGCATTTCTTGATCATCAGCATTTTCAGGCATAGGTATAAAAGCCCCGTCCGGTTTTTTTGCCGAGATGGCCCGCCTGAACCAGTCGTTTGAGCAGGGGGCAGGGGGCGTATTTGGGGTTTCCAAAACCTTCCTGTAAGGTATTCATGGCATTGAGGCAAACATCCAAGCCAACGGCATCGGCCAGTGCCAATGGGCCCATGGGATGATTAAAGCCCAGTTTCATGCCTGCATCGATGTCTTCAGGGCTGCCCACGCCTTCCATCAGGGCATACATGGCTTCATTGAGCAGAACCATGCCCAGGCGGGTGGTAATAAAGCCGGGGAAGTCATTGGCGACAATGACCTGTTTGCCAAGTTTTTCACCAAAGGCTTTGAGGGTTTGGAATGTTTCCTCAGAGGTTTCTAAACCGCGAATCAACTCAAGCAGTTTCATGAGATGAACCGGTGAGAAAAAATGCATGCCGATAAAGCGATCTCCACGCTGTGTGGCACTGGCCAAGCTCGTGATCGGCAAAGAGGAGGTATTGCTTGCAAAAAGCGTTTCAGCAGGGCAAATGCTTTCAAGTTGCGCGAACAGGGCTTTTTTCAGTTCCAGTTTTTCGGGGATGGCTTCAATTACCAATTGGGCTTCTGAAGCGGCTTGTAAAGAGGTGGTATAACTCACGCGTTCCAGGATATTTGCAATCTGATCCGCTTCGAGTTTGCCTTTTTCGGCCATTTTTTGCAACAGTTTTTCATGGCTGGCCCGGCTTTTTGCCAGAACCTCATCAGAAATATCGTAAACGGTGACAGGCAGACCAGCTACTGCACTGACGGCATGGGCAATTCCGCCCCCCATCAAACCGCTGCCGGCCACAAAGACTTTTGAAATTTGCATGGCTTTCATGTCCTTGAGATTTCGGGGTGGTCCCCGTGCAGTCAGAATACCACAGAAGCCTTAAACCGGGCGAGGCTTTGAGCAGGCTCTTGAGTAGGAGAATTTGTGTTATTCTGAAAACGTGATTTGAGGTCAAACCAGCCCATGAAACCCTATTCAGAAGATCTACGTATCCGTGTTTTGCAGGCCTATCTCAGCAAACAGGGCTCGATGCGAAATATCGCAGAGCGTTTTGATGTGAGCCTGAGCTTTGTGCTGGCTTTGGTCAAGCAATACCGTGAAAGTGGCAATATCCAGCCCCGTCCTCGCGGAGGGGGGCAAAAATTGCGGGTGGATGAAGGAGGCATGGATCAGCTCTCCCAGATCATTCAGGATCATCCCAAAGCAACTTTGCAGGAACTCTGCGAATACTTTGCCCAGGTAACAGGGATTCAACTCAGTGTGCCCACCATGAGCCGCTGCTTCAAGCGGCTTCAAAATAAGCACGCACGTAAGCTCACTCCGCGTAAGCGCGGAAGACCTCCCAAAGCCAAAGATTCAGAGACAAAGGAAACAGATTAATCTTGAAATCTGCACTTGCCCAAGCGCATAGCAATATTGCCCTGATCAAATATTGGGGAAAACGACAGGAAAGCTTAAAACTACCTCAAAATGGAAGTATTTCTTTGACCCTGGATGCGCTTTGGACGCGGACCCGTGTCAGCTTCGATGAAAACTTAGAAACCGATCAACTCTGGTTGAACGGAGAACGGGCTTCTGCCTTGCAGACGCTAAAAGTTCATAAGTTTCTCAATCTCATACGCCAGACCTATGGTTTGAGCCTGGCTGCTCAAATTCAAACTGAGAACAATTTCCCAACCGGTGCAGGTTTGGCCAGCTCAGCGTCAGGTTTTGCTGCCCTTGCTTTGGCTGCCACTTCCGCTGCGGGTTTGCACCTCTCTCAGGAAGAACTCTCCCGTTTGGCCCGTCAAGGCTCAGGTTCTGCCTGCCGTTCAATTTATGGTGGCTTTGTAGAGTGGCAGCGGGGAGAAAGTGAGTTGGGGCAGGATTCATTTGCTGTTCCTTTGGATGAAAAACCAGATTGGCCTCTGCTGATGGCGGTCTTGGTACTGAACGACAGCCCCAAGGCCCTTTCTTCAGGAGATGGCATGGCCCAGACCGTTGCCACTTCACCCCTCTATCCGGCCTGGTTGGCTTCGATTGAAAGCGATTTGGCGCAGATGCGTGCAGCGATTCAAGCGAAAGATTTTACGGCCTTGGGCAGTCTGATGGAACACAATGCTCTGAAAATGCATGCCACTGCTCTTGCTGCACGCCCGAGTGTGATTTACTGGCAGCCTGTGACCTTGGCGCTGATTGCGAGAGTCGAGAAAATCCGGGCCTCTGGTTTGGAATGCTATTTGACCATTGATGCGGGCCCCAATCTCAAAGTTTTGATGCAGGAAAAAGACTGGCCTCAATTTCAGGCGCAGCTCAGAGATTTGCCCGAAATAAAACAAGTGATTCCGGCCCGTCCTGGCCCTGCAGCTTTTCTCTGTGAGCCCTTTTGATGACGATTCAAAATTCATTCCGAATTCGGGTGCCCGGTAAACTCTTTCTGCTGGGCGAGTATGCGATTCTTGAACCTGGCAGTCAGGCTTTGCTTCTGGCAGTAGATCGCTATCTCTCTGCGGATTTTCTTGCGGCTGCTGAGTGGCAGCTTCAATCGAATCTGGAACCAGATCATATTTTTACGTATCTGCCAGAATCTGCGCAGTGGCAAGGCCCTGAAGCAAAAAAACTGCCCTTTGCCCAAGCCGCACTCGAAATTGCAGTGCAGTATCTTCAGGCTTTGGAACTGCCGCTTTTGCCCCAAAAGATTGTTTTACGTTCAGAGCTTCAAGAAGGCTCTTTAAAACTGGGCTTGGGCAGCAGTGCCGCTGTGACAGTTGCCATTGTGGCTGGTATTTTGGTGGCCCATGGTTTTTCGCTTGAAGATCACGCCACCCGTGTCAAACTGTTTAAATTGGGAATCCTGGCCCATGGCGCAGTTCAAGGGGGGGGCAGTGGCGCGGATCTCGCTGCGGCCATTTTTGGCTCAGTTACCTGCTACCGACGTTTTGATCCCCGCTGGCTTCAGGCCATGCAAATTCCGCTCTTGCGTCTGATCGATACGGATTGGGCCCTGTTGGGGTTGGAAAAATTGAATTGGCCTCAAGACTGGGCCTTTGCTGTTGGTTGGACGGGGGTTCCTGCGGCAACGGTTGATTATCTGGCTGAGTTTACCTATGTTAAAAATCATGCTGAAGAACTGTTTCAGCGATTTTTGTTCAGTGCCAATGCCGCCACGGCGACCGCCCGTGAAGCATTGATTCATCAGAACCGTGAAGCCCTGATTCAGAGCTTGTCTCAGTATCGCCGCCTGATACAGGAGTTAGAGGCTGAATTTATCGAACCGATTGAAACTCCGGCTTTAAAAGCTTTGTGTCAGGCGGCAGAGTCGCTTGGCTTGGGAGCCAAATCTTCTGGGGCCGGTGGCGGCGATTGTGGCGTTGCGGTGGGGGATCCCGCTGCGATTTCTGAACTTGAGAATTGCTGGAAAGCCTCAGCTATTCAACCGCTTCGCCTCTCACTTGATTTTCAAGGGGTCAAACAGGTTCCGCTGGCTTAAAAGGACCATGCCTTGAACAGTACTTTTGCGATCACTCCCAAAGAGCGTTTACGGGGGAGGAGGAGCTCGGTTTTGCATCGTCGGGCCCTTTGTGCTCTGGCATGAATTTAGCTCTCAGCTTACATGAAGATTGTGAAATTTCAAATTTGAGCTTTGCTCTTCTCCTGAAAAGAGCTGATTTTTCAGGGGGGGCTCTGTTTTCAAATGATTCAGCTTCAGATATTCTGAATAGAAGTTCTAACTGGAGTAAAGAGGGAATATGCTGAAACGCTTAGGGGCATCATTGGTTTTGATGGGGGTATTTGCAGGTGCTTTGCAGGCCAAAGATTTGCCCCGCAATGCTGAATATTGGGCTATACATTACCAATCCTTGCAGCTCATGACACCGAAACCGCATCAGGTCGATGCGCATATCAGCATGCTATGCCGAGGCATTGTTCAAAAAGATTTGGAGCGTGCCAAGGCCCAGAATGGCCCGCATGCGCAAACCTCAGTCATGATCTATGCCAATCCGCTTGCAGAAAAAGCTTTGAAAGCTCAAGCCAGAATCTATCCACCAGGCAGCGTCATCATCAAAGAAAAACACCCACATTTCTATCAAAGTCTGCCCTCAAAAGAGCAAATTCCTTCCAGCATTGGGGGAATGATCAAACGTGAAGCGGGATACGACCCCGAAAATGGGGATTGGGAATATTTTTACCGTACCAACCAGGGGGCTTTGGAATCAGGCAAAATGCAAAATTGCAGTGCCTGTCACAGCCGCGTGAAATCCCAGGACTATGTATTTAAAAATTGGATGCATACGCCCGCTCCTTCATCAAAGTGAAAGCCAGGCTTTTCAGGCGATTGTCCCTCCGGGTTCGCTTGAGCCCTTAGCACTTTAACAGGCCGGCGCTACTTCCAAGGTTTTGTTTAATTGGGCACTTTGCTCTGCCAATTCGAGCAGATAAATGACATTCAGGGCTTCCTGGGCTGTGACAGGGAGTTCTCCCTGATTTTCAAGGGCCTGGGCCAGAGCCTGGTAGTAGTTTTGGTAACCTCCTGTCCATGTGGGGAGGGTTTCGTGACTGTTTTCAAACCAGAGTGTACCGTGGGCAGTTTCAGCTTCTGCCGCCCAAGTGTCCCCAAGCGGTTGAATACCCTGCTTTAAACGCTCTTCCTGGGGGTCCATTCCGAATTTTCGGTAGGTTCCCAGCTCTCCTTGAAGTTCAAATCTCAGCTTGGGGCCGGCGACAAAGGCACTGCCTGTTAAAAGAACTTCTAAACCAGGATAATGCAATTGCACATGAAAATAATCAGCGACTTTGGCGTTTTTTCGGGTGGGCAAAATTCGGGCATTGACTGCTTCTGGCCAACCAAACAAAAGCAGTGCCTGGTCTAATAAATGAGAGCCCAAATCGAACCAACTGCCTGTTCCGGGGCCAGGATTTTCTCTCCAGCGGTCCTGCACATGGGGGCGAAAACGGTCGAAATGGGAGTGGAAAAAATGAATCTCGCCCAGACGCTTTTGCTGCAGTAAATTTTGCAAGGTTAGAAAATCACCATCCCATCTGCGGTTATGATAAACACTGAGTGAGCGCCCTTTTTCTTCTGCCAGCCGGATGAGGGCCTTCCCTTCTGCGAGTGTATTCACAAAGGGTTTTTCAAGCACGACATGCATGCCATTTTGCAGTGCTTTTTCAGCCAAAGCAAAATGAGAGGCATTGGGAGTGGCGATGATCGCCAAATCAGCTTCCGTTTGGGCCAGCAACTCCTCTGGTTGAGCAAAAATCTGAATACCCGGACCCAGTTTTTGAGCTTCGAAGGTTTGCCGTGTGCTGAGAGCGATGAGTTCAAAGGCCGGTAGGGTCTGAAGAAAGGGCAAGTGAAAAACCTTTGCTGAGAGTCCAAAGCCGATTAAAACGGTACGAATCATAGTTCCTCTTTAATAATAATCTTCGATTATTCTGTATTACACTGTACAGAAGTGTCTTTTGGGGGCCTTGCTTTGCGTGGGTCTAAGCATTTTATCCAGTTTTTGAAGGGCAGGTAATTGATCTTGACGCTGCAACTGTTTTTTCCACCCTTGATCCCTTTGTCTTTCGGCGCAATCGTCTGGCGTCTGTTCCTTGAACAAAAACTCAGTCAATCGAGCCCGCACTGGATCATGGGGGGCTTCCAAAAGATACCTTCTGGCTATCAAATCTAAGCAAGCTCAAATCCTTCCGCCCCCCCCATTCAGCCGGGCTGGAGTTTAACAGCAATATTCGTGAGGGCTGGCATTATGGGGTGTATTTGAATGACTCGCGCTCTACCCATCGATTGAAAAAGAACTGAAACATCAGAAATGGCAGTCCCATGAAAAAAAAACAAAATGACTTTTTAATTCAAGCTCCCCGTTTAGCTGAAAAACTTGAGTCTTTGAGTCTCAGCCTTGAGATCCTTTCGGGCTTGACCTTGCTGGAGGGCGGGGAAATTCAGCATCAGATCTTTGATGGCTTAAGCGCAGAGTCGTTGAGTTTGATTGAAATGCGTTTGTTGGGGCTTGCCTTGCGAGAGGCCCAGCTTGTCAAACTTGAAATATTGGATTCTGAAATCAAGCATTCTGATTTTTCAAATGCGAATATGGAACGCAGCAGTTTTACACGCGTGGTGTGCGACCATTCAAAATTTGTCGGTTTGAATGCTCGGCAGATTCATTTGCGCGATGTGCGATTTGAGGATTGTAATTTTCAACTTGCAGATTTTAGTCGCGCGCGTTTTCAACAGGTTTGGTTTGAGAACTGTCGCTTGAATGAGGTTCAGTTAAACAGTTGCCAATGGAAGCAGGTTCGGTTTAAAAACTGTGAATTGAAGGGGTTTGATTTGGCCGGAGTCAAACACCAGGGTTTGGATTTAAGGGGGTCTAAAATTTCTGGTTTTCAAGCACAGCCAACAGAATTGAAAGGCCTGATCCTGGATCCTGAGCAGGCCCTCAGTCTGATCAGCATCCTGGGCATTAAGGTGCGTGAGTCTGACGAGGCTTGAACAGAGTTTAAGCCTGTCACGATTTATCCCAAAGCTTTAACCTTAGGGGAGACCTTTCGGATTACAAGGAGGGCGAATGGATGTTTTTTGTATAAGAGCCCTGAATCACCAAGGCTACCGGCCGATTGGCATTGAGCAGCAATTGTGCCAGCACTTGAAGATCGGGGTCTTGAAAAAGGAAGCAGCCCAGGGTGCGAATTTCTTCATCGTTTAAATCCTGATGCCAGGGAATTTCCTGGTTGAGTTTATGATCCCGAGAGTGAAAGAGGATTTCACGTTGGGTCAAAACCCCGCCTTCCAAAACAATTCGGAAAGAACCAAAATTGAAACTTGCACGTGGATTGTCTTGAATCAGGGTGCCAAAAGCGTAGACCCCATTGGGGGCCGGTGCATTGGAGTTCATCACCATGGAATTTTGCATGAGCCAATCGGGCGGGTGGTTCCAGCTCTGTCGCGTATTATTGCGCGCTTCAACGGCGTATATGACTTGGGCTTGAGCGTCCATTACGGCCAAAATATTGTGGTCTCTGTCAAAAATCATGGCCGCGGCTTGTGCCATTTGATGGGCTTTGAAGATTTGTTTGCCTTTGAGTTGGTAGTCAACACCCAGGTGCGGACGCAAAGAATGCACCCGCATGAAGATTGCGTCTTGCTCAGGCTGAATCGGAAAAGTTTGCCCTTTGACCTGTTCAATCAGGTTTGGATAGAGAGGCTCAGTGTATTCAGGCAATTGAATGCCTTGAGATTGATGCAGGCCGATCTGACTGGCGACCTGTTGCCAATTCAAAATCTTCTCTGGACGGGGGGTAAAAGGGGGCAAGGATTGCTCAAGAATTTCACCTCTGAGATCAGGGCTGCAATCCAATTCCTGTGCTTTACCTGGCAACATGCGCCCAAAGCCCACGCCTTGTAAGCGGATGGAACTGGCAGATTCAAATTCTAGAATTTCTGCGTTGCAACTGCTGCTGACAAGTTTGGTTTGCTTGGCTCCACTGCCCTGAATACTGAGATTTTTAACATGATGCATCACCAAGGTGGGGCTTTGCGCTGATTTCCATTTGACATAGGGAGTGGTTTTTAAGCGCGGATCCACATGGTAGATGCCGGGTTTCATTTTAATAATGCGGTTAGAACCTACGGCTTTGACCAATTGTTCCATACTTGAAACTTCATGTTTACTGAGTGCAGCCTGTGCTGAGACAGGCGTTATCGTCCAAAGCAAAAGGCCACTCAGGATTATTTTTTGAAAAGTTTTTGAAGTCTTCATTTTCTTATTATAGCGAATTCATCGCTGCAACAAGTGGGAAGAGGCCTCCTTGTTGGGGGGGTATTTTAAATTCAAGCGTGCAAATTTTGTTTTGAAGGTTGATTCGACCAGGAATCGGATTTCTATGGGCAGCTGTGATTTCTGCCAGTCAAATTCTGCCTGAATGCTTGCCTGATCAAGGTTTAGTACCTGAAGGGCCTTGAGAGCGTAATAGGCTGCTCCAGGTGCATGATCGGCCATATGTGCTGTAGCAACCGCATGTCCAGCGGCTCGTGCAATCCACTTGTCTTTTGCTTCAAGGGCTTCTCTTGCTGCAGCATGTGCTGCAACAGACGCTTTTCTTGCTTCGCTCACCCCTTGGGTTCCCTGAACCCAGGCCTGAAGTGTTAGTAGGGCTGTTTCAATTCGAGCATCACAGGGCTGACTGCCATAGGGGAGCAGATGTTCTACCAAACCATCGCATAGTGCTCCTGCCATAGCCGACAGGCTTGGTGGGGGGTGAATTGCGATAGCGGCATTCCGCCGCTCATTCCAGCTTTTGTTGCTCAATATACTGTTTAATCA
>PFGG01000026.1:0-12269 GCA_002783405.1 bacterium (Candidatus Blackallbacteria) CG13_big_fil_rev_8_21_14_2_50_49_14
GAATCGAAATTCCAGCCGAGATTGATACTCCAGAAGCGCTTCACCAATACTTGAAACAGCACGAAGAACCCTATTTAGCTGATGACTTGAGTCATCTCATTCCTATGCTCTACCAGGAACTCAAGGACATCGACATCCTTGTGCCAGCACAGCAAGAATTGATTCGCAAGGAAATTCAGGCCTCAGGCCAGGGCGAACTGGCTTATATCTTCAATATTCTCTACCGCAAATTCCATCTGTGGCAGGAGGTTGTCACAACCAACCTGCCTTGTGCCCTCTTATCCGAGGCCCATCGACATCTGTGGCAAAGCAGAGAGTTGCCGGAGTTGGCCCGTCCTGACATGGACGAGCTACAGATGCTTGGCATCACTGTACACAGCCCGTCCCTGGAGTATCGCCCCCTGTATCACCCCACTGAGAAGCTGATCGTGTACGCCATGGCCACGCCAGCGTTTCAGGCTTGGTTCGACGAAAATCACTGGCTGACAGATTCTCTCGTCTTTTTATTCGAAGAAATGCAACTGTCGCCCCAAACACGCTTTTTTCGGTTCGAGCTCAGCCTGCGTGAAGGAGAGCCCTGGAATGAATGCTTTGATGCCTTGACCAGCAAATCTATCAACGAATCGCCGATCGGGGGTAAACCAGCGCAATTACCGCCTACTGAGATCTACTACGATGATCTCCATCGCGCTTATTTGCATGGGTCTGACGCCACCTTCCCCCAAAAGGTTGTGCCATTCCGTTAATGGCCAGGCTCACTTACTCAAATTTGGGCTCGCCACATCGGCTCTTGTCAGAATCCATAACCAGCGCCTACTTAGCGCTGGCTATTTTCTGCTCCCCCCAGGTGCTCGAAGCCACCTCCTGAAATCCATTCATAGCCAACTCTAAGCGGGCTATGGGTGTTGTACGGCTACCACCAGCTCTGGAACTCTCCAGCGGCACATGCCCCATATAGGTAATATCCGCAATCTGGTTTGCAGGTAAGCGCACCGAGCGAACATCACGAGGATTATCAGCCGCACTGTTCAGTGTGATCTCAAAAGTCACATTCAGAGGTATAGGTAAAGTATTCTCTACAGAAAAACTAGCTTTGACAGTATCAACGGGGTGCTCTGTAGTGACAATGCTTTGACCATTAATCTCGCGAATAATCGGGCTTAGCTTGTAATTTTGAGTTAATCCTGTTTCTTCAAATCGTTTTATATCAACAGTGGGCTCAGAAACACGAATTCCATCCTGTAAAACTGCCAAGAACTGCTTCTCAGCATGGTTCGTTGGCGAGTTGATCACATTTTGATAAATTTCCTGAAGGTCAGATTTATCTGAATCTAACCACTTCCCTGCTTGTGAATCACGCACTTTCGCAAACAGCGACGTCAAACGAACCCCTGTTTGAGCAGCATTGGCCAGACGGGTATAGCGAGGAAGTGATGTCTGAAAAGCAGCAAAACGCTCATCAAGAGAAGAGACAAGCGTTTCAGGCACAAACAGTGTTTCAGCCCCGTATTTGTCTATCAGGATGCTGGCAATCTCTTTGTTTTGCGTTGCCCAAGTGTCCATTTGCTCAGGTGTGATCTCTGGATAGGCGTATGCAAACGTAGCCAACAGCTCCTGATACGCAAGGAGTGTCGGTGCCTGAAGAACCTTTTCTCTGGCTTCTTGGCGATTCTGCACCTGACCAGACTGTCCAAAAGCAGAAAGCGCCGCTTGATACACAGGTAAAATGCGAGACATCGTTAACATAGCCATATCAAGCAACTCACGATCCATCCACCCCCGTTCCCGAAACCCCTGCATGAAACGCCCATGATTATTTGCCAACTCACAGAAAATTTTAAAGGCGACCAAAAATTCAGATTTGGGCATCTCGCCCTCCAAAAAAGCAACAGTGCGGGCTTGCATAATTTCGGTTGCTCGCAGCACCAAGTGCTCGTAACCTGTGTCATGAAGGCGTTGATCAATCGTACGTTTACGAAAGTTCCGGTTCCCTGATGCCCCGGAAAAGCTGGAAGAGTACAGTACAGCACGCAAAACTTCGATGTCTTTCAACCGCTCCTGAAACCAGGGGCTTTGATCATCCAGTTTTTGAAAGGAATCAACCGCAGCCTGGAACCCCTCAGAAGCCTCTTTTATATCTACGGAAGTAGCCTTTACATTTTCCTTTTCCTCACCCGTAGACTCCCAATGCCCCATATATGACCAGAAAAAGGCACGGGAGAAAAAAAGACGCCGTTTCTCATCGTCAGTCATTTGGATCCCATCCAGTTGTTCCTGGGTAAATTCCATGAACTGACGGGAGTCTGGATAAATATCTTTCACTCCTTTCTCCCCCATCAATGACGCCAGTTTTTGAATTTGCTCTATCACATAGTCGCCAGTAATCCCTGGGTCTTCATGGGCCATGATATACCGTTTCCCTGTGGTAGCATCTTGTACAGGGTAGGCCAGAATGGCAGTCCCATTCATAAATACGAGACCGGATTTCAAGGTATAGGCACCATCAGCCAAAACGATGTCCTGATCGATGTCACGCAGAACAGTCTCTTCCCTAACGGTTTGGGTTTGCTCCTGGGTTTGCGCGAATGCCTGTGGAGTATCCAGTACACCGCCATACTGGGCACCAAAAGCGAGGCACACGGCAGCAATCTTCTTACCCACTCGCTTCAGCAGTGAGTTTTGGGTGTTGCGTTTTTCACCTTTTTCCTGTAATCTTAGGAGATTTTTCATAGGAAAATACGTTATTTTCTCTTTCAAACCTACATGAAAACCCGAAAAAGTCAACATATACTGTTCACCATCGCCCTCATTGGTTTTTTTAGTTTCCAGAGCCTTCTTCCTGCTTTTGCCTTAGTAGAGCCGGTGAAAAAGGTGGTTGATAAAAAAAATGCTGTTGATAACACCGCTGAAGATGATGCAATCAAAGCTTTTAATGAACAGCAGGACGCCATCACCAACTCCCAGTCCCGCCTCGGCGACGAGCTGAAAAGCCTCCCTGGCCCGAATATCAACTTTGCAGAGCTTTTGCGCTGGGTGATTACGGTTTCTGCATCTTTGGCGGGAAGTGTGGGGCTGTACCTCCTTGTTATGGCTGGATTTAAGAGCATTTCAGGTACAGAAGAGTCCCACAATGAGTTAAAGCAAGTACTCGTAAGGGTTTTGGTTGGGCTCACCGTCATTTTCTTCTCGTACAAAATCATTGAGTTCATCATGGGCATCATTTGGGCCGGGAATTAGATTTTGTATCTCTTTGGCCAAGAAAAGCCTGGACGGCACGATGGGAAAAAACACTTTGTTTACGTACATCTTCAGACAGAAGCCGGGTGTAGATTTCAGTGGTACGAATATCTTTATGGCCAAGGAATTGCTGAATATCTTCACGTCTCATCCCAGATTGAATGCACGAGCGGGCAAAAGTGTGGCGTAAACTGTGAAGATTGCAACCCGGCCGATCAATACCGGATTCCTGCATTAATTTCTTGAATCGAGCACGAATCACCCCATAGGAGATGGGGCTATTGGGCTTGACCCCAGGAAAAATAAAGGTCGAAGTAGCTGAAACAGCTTTGTACGCGCTCAAAGCTTGAAAAACACATCGGGGAGCATAAACAATCCGCGATGTATGGTTTTTACTGTCACGCACAAAAACCTGACCTTCTGGGTCAATGTCATTCCAACGCAGAGCCAAAGCCTCTCCTACCCGCAAGCCCGTGTACAAAAGCAGTAAAAAAAGAGCGTGTTCACGGTGTTGCTTTCCCTTACGGACAGATTCCTGAAGATTGGCCAACAACAAACGGCACTCCTCTGGTGCCAGAAAGTGCCGGCCTTTTGCCGCATTGATTTTCGGCAAACGTACTCTACGAGCGGGATTGTCTTCCCACTCCAAGAAATCAAAGAACAATCGGAGGTAATAAATGGCACTGTAACGGTAGGCTGGGTGCGTAAAATCTTTCAAAAAATCTTGCACCAAGACAGTGACTTGCTCAGAAGTAGTGATACTCCCCTGCTCCTGCAAAAAACGAGCAAACTTACCCAAAATACTCCTAGCATTGGCCAACATGCTCGGTCGGCAAGATCTGCTTACAGTGAGATAACGCTCAAAGTCAGGTAAGCGCTCTATGCCCTGAAATAATTGGCCAATGGGCTCAACGGATGTGGGTGCTACCTGCAACTGAGTACTGAATATATGCGCGCAAGCTCTGAAACCAGCTTGAAATGCAGTATTGTATGATGTCACTAAACCATTCAAATGAAGCTGATTCGGGCTTTTCATAAAATTTGAGGGAAATTGTTAAAAGGGTGTTCATTGACATATGATGGCCAAAGAACTGATTTGGCAAGACAAAGGGCCGCTGTACAATACTGCATTGTAAATCTCAACCACACACCAGAATATAGAGCACGGGACAAGACACAAGTCTCTTCTTATCCAAAAGAAGAGGCATTAGTCATTGAAGCAGAGACAAAAAAAACTTATTGGATGCCTGAAGAGCACTGGGACAAAATTCAGCCAGCGCCTTTACCTTTGCACAGCTAAAAATTTAGTGGATGAGTAATAAATTTAATTTGCGTTGAGCTAGTTCTAGCCAATAGGCAACCGTATCGATCTGTTCGTCATCATCCAACTCTTCAGAAAGAAACTCGCCCAATTCTTCCCAGTTCAAGTCCGGGTAAAGCACGCGAAAATATTCCAGCTCATACTGCGCAAGCATCCGCTCGACAAGAGATTCCAATTCAGCCAGGTTATCAGCTTGTTCAATAGGCCATTTGTAATTAATGCAGTTCTGCATGGGTCATTGCTCATAAATCAGGTACGGTAGAAAGTATGCTGTACTTTGATTCGTGGTCAAGGTGATAAAAAATAGGGTGAGATTTTAAGGCTTCCAGATATCAAAAGGTGTCTGAAGTTGGTTTCAGCAGCGGGCAATATGGCACACCTGAAAAAAAAGAAATCATGAAAAGAATTGGTGTCCAAGCCAATCACAAAAAAAAGGCTGTCTAAAGTAGGGTATCTACTCGCCTATTTTTCATGATTGCCCTGCTTTTTTTTCGGTCGGTGTGCCCCGTGATGCCCGTGAAACCAACACACTTACAGACACGCTCTTTGAAAACCAGGAAACCCCCACAAAAACACACCCCCTATTTCTTCTCAACCAATCTTATGAAACCACTCAAACTCGAAGAACAACTGAATTACTTCACCGGCACAGAACGGTATTATCAGATGTACCCACGTCTGAATCTGACCGATGGAGTTAAATTTCTTTGTGACAAGGCTAAATGCTTCTGGTTAATGGACCTTATTTGGTCTTACCAGGCACTGCCCCAAGTCCGAGATGTTGCATTTCAGTTCTATACAGTCCAAGTGAACCCTGAAAATCAATCTGCAGTTGTCACCTGTATGGCTGATAACGAACAGATACTGAAAAAACAGTTCATTGAGTGGACAGACTTTCCACTGAGTTCAATTCGCCTGTATTACACAGATGAAATCGTATTGCTTCCCTCAGAGTACTAAAAAACAAGGGGCTGGTGGAATTTTCCCCCAGCTCCCCTATTTCTTCATTTTTAAAGTTTATGAATAATTCAAATCCTGGCAAGACAATTTATGCTTATCTCAGCGAAGATTTGCAAAAAGCATCAGAACGAGGCAAAGAGATAGATTTTTTCTGGTATGGACGAAAGTTTCTTCAAATTGCACTGGAGGAAAACGATCTTCCTGAACTGCTTGAAAAATGCCGCTCTTGTCTTTTTGATGCACTGATATACGAATCTCAGCAAAAAAACATGTCATTGACTTCCCTACTTCAAGATCCAGACACCCTGCATTCCCTGATTTGGGACACCATTGACGGGTGTACCCCAGTTTACAAATGGATAACTCAAACACTGAATTTTCTTTATGAAGAGGAATTGAGTGATATCAACGAACAATACGGTGATGATTACTTTATTTCTGGTGCAAATTCAATCAGGCAGTCCATTCAGTACTACCTTTTAGATGGTTTACAGAAATATGCGACCTCTATCAGCAAAAATGAACAGACTGACCTCCCCCCTTCATAAAGGGGGTTGGGCATCAGCGTTGGGTTAACGCTTGACAAGACCAAAAATAAAGAGAAAAATCTTTATCACAGAGGTTGAGCACTTTTTTCAGGAGTAAAGTTCCCCTCTTTAGCTACCCAACTTGATTACAAAACCGATTATGAGCCATCCCTATAACCTGCGCGAGATCCAGAAAAATACTGGCCTGAAATATGAATTCCTACGCAGAATCGTCAAAGAAATACCTGAACTGTCTGTCGCCTATGCGGTCAAAGGTCAAAACAATGCGCTATATTTTGAAACCAATGGCCTGGTTTGCTTCAGAGAAATAGCCAAAATGAAAGAAGAAGGCTATACCCTTCCCAGCATTCGAAGCCAGGTAATCACTTCCCTACCAAACCAGGCAAAAGAAATACAAAACAGCCCTGCCGATCAACAACAAAACCAACCTACCCAACCGCAGAACAATATTTTGCTCAAACTGCTGGAGGAGGCTCAAGGAAAAGAGCGTGAGAATTACCAAATTGCTTTATCTGCGAAAAATTCTTTAATTGAGCAGCAACAAGCAACGATCCAGGCGCTAGAAAATGGGTTGAAACTTTTGACCGATGGCCGCCCCCCTGAAATGGTTCGCCAAGAGGCTAAAGAAAGGGAAGGGGAGTTATTACAGCTTCGCCAGGTAAAGCATGAGGTTGAGAGCTTGAAAAAAGAGCAGGAGTCACTGTTGATTTTGCTGAAAAACTGTCGCTGGTACCAAGGAAAAAAAAGAAAAACCCTCTATTTGCGCCTAGCAGAACTGACAAATAAACTTGCTGCCGAGTGAAGCACGGAACGGGGTTCGCTCGGCAGCAAGTCCGGGCCGGAGGCCCGTTGGGTTGAGTTACCCAGTCACTTGATTCATAAATTGGAGAAAGGCGAGCGCTTCAATCTCATGAGATTTACAGCCGCTATCCGCCATTTCATAGCGCAATTTTGAATCAACCTGAAGCATGTCTCGAACCTTGGCCAGTAAGGTGTCTTTGTGCTGCTCAACCCATTCTTGCTGATTGGTAGGTGGCATAACAAACCCAAGTAATTCAGCTTTGGCATTGGCCACCGAAAGCAGACTCCGAGATTTCAAAAATATTTCCTTATTCAAAGTGGCACCTTTGGTCAAGGCCCGAAAAGAAGCATCACCACCGCATAACTCTACAATGCGCGGCTGTAATTCCTCAAATTTTTCAGAGGAATACTGCTTAAAGAGCCCCAGTTGGTAATCCGACCACAGGGATTTGAATGCTTGCTGAAAAAATTGCAGGTAGCGGTCTACAAAATCTTGGTGGGGAAGTTCACTGTTTGTTTCCTCTGGAAGCAAAATATTTTCAAAGAGTTTCGTACGAATATAACCGCCAGGATTACTGAAACCATTTGGTCTAGACTTAACTTCCTTGGCAATGGCGGTTAAGCGCTGTACACAAAACTCTTCCCCAAGTTCTTTACTCAACGCCAAAACACGCTCTTTGACTTTGGAATCCAATGACAACCCTAACTTGACAAGCTTATTTAGCTGGACTGTAACCAATTTTGAAAGAACCTGTTGCTCTTCAGCCTTCAATTCAGGAGCTTGGCGAGAGACGAAAAACCAAACTTTCGTAACAAAACGCCCTGTGCGCAACCCTTTATATTTAACATTTATATTTGTCTGTTTATTAATAGATTCAATGGATTTTTTAAGGATTTTATCATTAAGGCGCATATAACCACCGTAGGTCTTCTGCAACTTCTTATCAATATGTAAAATATCATTCAGAATAAAGGAAATGGTTTCTTCACAGATCACCTGGTCATGGTCAGGCACAAGTAGGCGTGTAAACCAATTATACAAAGCAATATCATACTTACTCTTAAAAGAGTAAACACCTTTACGGGTGATATAGGCATAAATAATGGGATCTTTTAGTTTATCCCAGACTGGTTCGGTAAATTCGAACGTGATAATGCCATCTTTTAACTGCGATGGCCCTAAAATCTGAGCCATACTCCAGCCTGGATTTCGATCCTTTCGGTGAACATTAAAATCCAACACCGTTTCCATTAATAGCCTTATATTGTCTTTTAAAAGATTGTAATTATTGGAAGTTATTCCCATTTCTTCCATTACCGTACGCACAGGAATTTGAAATTTTCGCTGAGTCTGAATTTCCTTTTTGGTTAAGCTCACCAAAGCCACAAAAGACTTGTATGGCCCAACCTCCATCAATTTGTTCGTATCCAGAAACCCTACTGCCATGCGAAGGTAATCAGAGTCAACCTTTGACATTGTTGTGGAATTAAGAATTGTAAAGAGAGAATCATGATTGTCCTCCACCTGCTTTGCCCCCAGAAAAGATTCACCCCTACAAGGTCGCATAAAAAACACAATGAGTCAATCCACATTGTGTTTTTAAATGATTTACAATCTAAAGGGGCACCAGATTGTGGATGAGCTGTAAAGTAGCTTTTGAATAAGATAAAGAGGTAGTTCTGACCTACTATTCAAGACATCTTAGATTCCAAAGGGGCACCAGATTGTGGATGAAAATTCCAAAAGGGCACCATTCATCCCTAAGTCGGTGTTTTTATTGAGAAGTTTATGAGGCAAAATTGGTAAATACAGCAGTTGATGGCACTTTGACGTGCCCCATCCCTAAGTCGGTGTTCTTATTTTCCTCAATTCATCAACAAAAACATACCAAAAGCCCATCTAGACTTATGAACAGCCTATTGCTATTCTCATCCCTAAGTCGGTGTTGCTTCATCCCTAAGTCGGTGTTTTTATATCCCTAAGTCGGTGTTTTTACGTCCCTAAGTCGGTGTTTTTATATCCCTAAGTCGGTGTTTTTATTTGTCATGTAAAATCCTGGAAATGGTTGTCACAAGCGGGTTTTCAGGATCGCCATTTTTTGCTCTTAAATTCTTTAAATATTTTAAATTTGATCAACATCATGCGCGTGTACGCGCGAAAGGTGATGATTTAAAGATTTTTTAAAAAACCAAAAACCAAAGACATAAAGAGGAATCCAAAGAGTCAAAATACAGGCTCCAGTAGCCTTAATTTTCTCTTCTGGATCACTTTTGGTATATCGATACATTTTTGCTTAAAGATTGCCCTTAAAACCGATTTAAATCGGTTTTTGTTTGACAAGAAATTTGTTTGTGTTAACTTCAATATTTTGAGCAAAAGCAGATGAGTTTTTTTAAAAAATTACTCCATACAATAGTTATTATCAATAATATGATTGATTAATGGAGGCTTAAAGGCCTCGAACAAACGGTTCGCTTCGCTTCCCGTTGTCATACCCTTAGTTGACGGAGAGCCTAAAAAATATTCCGGTAGAGGGCATGACGGAGCAGCAAGTTTGCATTTTCGCACGAACATTGATATGTTAGTAATTGGCGCCGGGCAAATGCAACTTGCCAGGCGGGGGATACCCCCTCTGGACTCCCCCTGAATAAATCGCGAAAAAATAGGCTTCTGTATATGTGTTTGTATTTGCCCCATTTTTTATCGAGCATTTTATCTGTGATTTTTGTAATGGAGTGATTGATGGAAGACAGACAAATCTACATGCAGAAATACCGAGAAGAGTACAAAGATCGGAAACGTCGGGTGACGATCACTATGACGCCAGAGGAACACCAACTCTTCTCTCTGGAATCAGAAAAGTTGGGTTTAAGTATTCCAGAAACAATCAAACATATGGCATTGAGATACAAAACAGCAGTACCCCTTATTCCTGCTGCAAATCAAAAAATAGCTGATGAGTTAAAATTTCTGATCAGAAATTTAGGCAATAACATCAACCAAATTGCCCACAATATGCACTTGAATCGCCATTTATACGGCCCTGAAGCAAATGCGCATGCCAATCGTGTGTTACAGGGATTACAAGATAAGCTGCATAATCTTGAAGAAGAAATGAGCAGTGTATTTTTGCTTCACGGTCGGTAAAGAATGATTATCAAATCCCTCTCACGAAAAAGTGATAGTTACGATCAACTTGTGGCCTATATGCAGCAGGGCAGTCATGCTGACTTTACTGTCTATCACAACGTTTACCGCACACAAGATAGCGGCAAAATTATTGAAGAATTTGAAAGCATGGGGGGACAATTGCCCCAACGTAAAAATGGCAACATGCTGTACCACGAAATTCTCAGTTTAAAGAGACAAGAGGGAATAGATTTAGAAGAGCAGAAACATGCCCTCTATGCCATGGTTCAAGAATATCTCCAAGAAAGGGCGTCTGGCCAGCTTGGATATGGTTGCATGCATATTGAAAAAGAACATCTCCACATGCATCTTATGCTCAGCCCAAATCGCATTGACCGCCCCAGCCGTCGTGTTCGCCTCACAAAGGCACAACTTTGGGACATTCAAGGACGCATGGAAATGTTTTTACAAGAGCGTTGGCCACAACTTCGAGAACGCAGTCTTTACTCTCGAAGCGCTCCACCGGCATTCAAAAAGAAAGATCGGGAATTTCAGCTGGAACAACGCACAGGCAAACCATCGGTTAAAAGCCAGGTCAAGGAAAAACTTCAGGTGGTGCTTGAACAAAGCACTTCTCAAACCTCATTCAAAAAGCATTTAGATGAGCTGGATATGCAATTGGTCATACGCGGAAAAAACCCTGTTATTGTGGCTACTGGCAGGCGTTATCGGTTACAAACCTTGGGGCTTTTACCGGCTTATGAACGCCTGCTTGTTTTGGATGGATTAGCTCAACAAATGAAATCACACAATAATCCGATAGTACGCCCACAAGAAACCAATCAGGAATCTTCATCACCTGCCAGTCAGGTCAAAACAGTCACAGAAACGCAAACTCCTGTGCCTGTTTTAGATGCGCCGACCGTACATACGCCGGTAAAAGACGAAGAACTTTCCCATAAAAAAAGCACACCACTATTTGAACAAAACAGGGAACCGTCTCGCCCAATAGAGTCCCCCAAAGTACCTGCAGTGTCAGAAAAAACGGGGGTATGGCAAAAATTACGTGAAACGGCAAACAAGGCCCAGACTGTAATCAAAGAGTTTCGAGGTGAGTTTCATGAATCCCTGGAAAAATATGCACAGAGTAAAGAACCCAAAATGCACTCAAGAGAGGAGTTTCGCATGCCCCCACGGGAGAAAGAAACTGAAGAACGGCTTGCACGCTTGAAAAAGGCCAGAGAGAAAGAGCAACCCCAGCGCACTGAACCTCGTCGAGATAAAGAACCCCATTCTTCACATAGACAGGAGTCCCAAAAGGCAGATCAAAACCGTGCTTTACGCAAAGAACAGCCCAAACAACGGGAAGACAGAGAATCTCAGGAGCGCCTGAATCGGTTACGCAAAGCACGAGAGCAACGCAGTAGAAATGACCGTCAACGCGATTTTGAAAGGGATTAATCTTTTTCTGGAGAAAAAAACAAAATTTGTTATCCTGCAAAAGGACGGCAAAAACATAACAAGCGGGTAATATGGAAGTTTTGATTGGCTTGATTCTGATGGGAGCAGTGGCTGCTTGGGCTGTCGCCATTATGGATAAAAGTACGGGCATTATCTCCGGGCCATTTCGCTTATTTAAACTATTGTCTGGGCCACTGGCATGGCTCTTTTTTCCGCATGAAAAGCCAAAAGGCGCACGGTTTTTGAGTGAGAATGAAACAGAGCAAATTCTGAAGCCCAGAAACAAAGGGCTTCTGATTGATGGTAAGCAACGCCGAATCTCCCCTGAAGACAGCTTTAAAAACGCCATTGTAATTGCGCAGGTAGGGGCAGGGAAGAGCCGTCGTTATGTGATGCCCAATATTCTAACCCTCGACAATTGCTCTTTTGTCATCACTGACCCTGCTGGTGAACTCTACGCGAATACGGCCGGAGACCTGGCCAAGCGCGGCTACAAAATTTATGTGCTGAACCCCTCTGACCCCATGCAAAGCAACCGTTATAATCCGCTTAAACGGGCCTCTACCTATACACAGTTTCAAGAAGTGGCTTCTGTGCTCGTTGATTCTGCGGTCACTGGCCAGACTTCAGATGGTGGGTTTTGGAATAATGGAGCAAAAGAGCTGATTGAGCTGTTTATTGCCTGCTTGTATCGTTATGGGAAAACACATAAATACACCTACCATTTACCCAATGTTTATCAGCTCTTGCAGCGACTTTTTGATGCAGAAGCCATGGATGTCTTTATTGCCCAATATGCGCCGGATGAAAG
>PFGG01000026.1:12289-15696 GCA_002783405.1 bacterium (Candidatus Blackallbacteria) CG13_big_fil_rev_8_21_14_2_50_49_14
CACTGATTTCAGGCCAAAACGAAAAAACCGTGCAAAGTTACCTGTCAACAGCCCTAAATGCCCTGAAGAGCATAGGTAATCCCGACATGGCCCAACTTTTTATCAATGACGATTTTCGGTTTTCTCTGCTCCGAAAGGAAAAAACAGCTATATTTCTGATTGTACCCGCAGACAGAATTGCACCCTACAGCTATGTGATGAACCTGTTTTATTCTCAGTTATTTAGCTCGGTAATGCGTTCCATTGAACCCAGTGACTTGCCTTTTTACGCGATTCTTGATGAATTCGGACACTATAACATTCCCCATTTTGATACCATCATGACCACGGCCCGTAAGTACAAAGTTTCTATCTCTCTGATTTTGCAAAGTGTTCACCAACTTTATAAGCAATACGGTGATCATGGTGCTAAAACCATTATGGGCGGGGGAATTGCGACACGGGTTTTTTATTCTGGCATGGATCTTGAAACGGCCAAAATGGTCGAGCAAATGTTGGGTAAAGTGCAGATTGTTCAAAAGACCAGAGGCGGTGAAAAACATGTGCGGGAAGAAAATTTAATGAACGCAGATCGCCTGATGCGCATTGCCACTGACCAAGCAATCGCTTTGGTTGGGAACAATGAGCCCATGATGTTACCAACCTACCTGGTACATGACCAGCGGCACTTTGTGAAACGAATGCAGCTCCCACACCCACCCTTACCCAGTAAAAAATCTTTGAAAATTAAGCGTGTTGAATTTTTTAATGCTCAGGAACAAAAAAAAAATTCTCTTGTCGAAAAAATGATTCCTGCCTGTCCATAAGAGGCTTCTAAGCAATAAGAGATTTGTTTTTGGTAAAGAGCCATTTGATTAAAATAAATCAAAAGATGTAACTCTGGCCACGCTTTGCTTGTGAAAAGGTAACTATTCAGGTGGGGGTGAAGGAAGGTATAACGGGTTGCCCTTGAATAGCTTGAGCGAGAGAGTTAATCAAGTTAAACCCCTGTTTCTTCAAGGTTGAAAGATAACTGCGAATCCGACAGAATGTCTGGGCTCCAGCCATCGTGCGGAAACACCCTGATATCTTCTGGTACAACTTTACCATCCGAATATCTCGTTCCGCTTGATTGTTGTCAAAGGGAACCCGAAAATCATGCATAAATCTCAATACCTCTGGCCGGTACTGACTTAAGCGTTCCAACAGATTCCGAGCAGGGCTTTTCTTCTGACGACCCCGTTTCTTCTCAGGCTTTTCCGGTAGCGGATTGACGGCCAAACCAGCCTCTAAAATCTCGCCATAACTCTTCTCAAAATTCGCTATCTCGCCCACTGACAATGCCGCATTCGGACAAGCTTCTACAGCATTTTTGATCTCTCTAAGCAATTCGGCCATCTGCCCAGCCCACGCTTGCTGATAGCTTTCCTCTACAAACTTCAGCTCCCGCAAATGATGTGCGTTACACAACGCATGGACACAACTGTATTGAAAGTACGGCTTCCAATGATCATGCGCCAAAATACCTGCGAACTCTGGCAAAATACCTATCTCAGCGCTTGCCTCCTGACCTCGCTTGGCATGCACCTGATACCAACTCCAGTCAGCCGTTGAGGCCGAATGCACCCAATGGAGTTTCTTCTCCACTCTCATACCGCTCTCATCGTGGTGTAAGACCTCTACATTTTTGAGCATCTCCTTTGCTACTGCTTCAAATTCACTCAGGTTCTCGCCACAGCTTTGAACTGCATTGAACAAGGTTCCCTCACTGATGCTTTGTCCACACAGGACTTCAAAGACTTCCCCCAAGCGTTCATAGGGCAAAAATTGATATTGGTTAAAATACACGGCTAGCCCTTTTAAATGGCTCCCATACTGGACGGCTTGTTTCACTTCTTCAGGAAATTTGCCCTTGGTTTCGGCATGGCACACGGGACATGCCTTAATCTCTGAGCGATATTCTGTCACCTTCAAATGAACCTCTGGCCACTCAAAGATTTGCCGTTTCTCATAGATCAGAGCTTCTTGAGAACTTAAATCATGACCACAGTGACTGCATTCCTTAGCAGGACAATCCTTCACTTCAGTCGGTTTTTCACAAAAGGATAACGTGGAACCCTTATGACCTTCTTGACCCCCTGGTTTGCGGCCACTGCGTGTGCGCAGGCTTCTGTTCTTTCGTTTCAATCCATCGCTTGAAGGGGGTTTGCTACTATTCTGGCTGTTCTTACCTAATTGAGCTTCCAGCTTTTCGATACGTT
This sequence comes from bacterium (Candidatus Blackallbacteria) CG13_big_fil_rev_8_21_14_2_50_49_14, assembly GCA_002783405.1. NCBI lineage: Bacteria > Candidatus Blackallbacteria > bacterium (Candidatus Blackallbacteria) CG13_big_fil_rev_8_21_14_2_50_49_14. The sequence continues at coordinate 14,530 of PFGG01000026.1, forward strand.
CTCTCAAGCTCTGGAGCATCTGTTCTTGCTTCATGAACAACTCTACGACTACGTCAGGCCCAGCCTCATAAATAGCTAAAATTTCTTCACGTGTTATCATTCTAAAAAAGTGTATCATACATTTTGAACTTTTCAGATCACCTGAATAGTTACGTGAAAAGAGAATAAACACATCTGTTCCATCGTTGTCGGAACAGAATCGTTTATTCAAAAGCGGACTACTCATAATACAAAACGTGTTTCTATATAGCATGTTTCATAACACGTTTTAAAACCATAAAACCAAAAGAAAACGCGGGGGGCGTCGGGGGCGCTACGCAAGTAATAAAGACCTTTTGCTTGTGGTTTCGCCACTGCGCCATAAAAGGTTTTCCTTTGGTGGCTCCGACCCCCGACTCTTTTGCTTTGCTCCCTTTGCTTATCCTGGCCTTGCCGTCCAGACTATCGCGTTGGGACTTCGGGAATTAATTCCCTTCGGGTTTCACTGCGCTTAACCTCAAAGCAAAAGAGTCGGGGCTGCCATTCGATCACCCTGGGGTTTGCGTTGCTGCTCCCCAGGGGTCTCATGGGCCCCCGACGCCCCCCGCGCAGGTAAGGATTGTCCTTTGGACGCAAATAGCACGCCAGAAGGCGTGAATAAAACCGGATCTGCACCAAACCCGCCGTGCATAAGTATTGAACTCTATTCCCCCTTTGAGCTTAACCCATTACCCTTGCTTAAGGGTTTTTTACCTTTGCCCGCACCGCACCGCGCAAACCTACAAATAGGCAGCTCCCTCCACCAAGTATCGAAAATGAGCCGTCCCCATTTTCGATTTATAAGGAGTGTGATTTTTGCCTAACAGGCAAAAATCACTTCCTTGCTGCAGAGTAAGTACATTAACACCTCTTGAGATTACTACCCACCACAAAAGTGCCCTCCGGCTGTCAAGGAGGAGCACCTTGACAGCTTTTGTGGTGGGGCAGTGCTTTTGAGGTGTTTAACCTATTTCTAGTTCAATATGAACGAAAACATGATGAGAGATTTAGAGAAAAAGTCAAGAGCTATCCTATGGAAGCTCGATAAAGTGGAGCGAGCCCTTCATTTTCACGCCTGGTTACACCTGGCTCTTTTAATTTTGGGCTCGCTTCACCTTATTTTAATGGTGCTCCTCCAATAGGAGGGTC
>PFGG01000027.1 GCA_002783405.1 bacterium (Candidatus Blackallbacteria) CG13_big_fil_rev_8_21_14_2_50_49_14
TGGGGGGCTGAAAGTACCTGAAAACCAACTGGGGAAAACACTTCAGGTGAAATGCCTTTGACCAGGGCCGTATTTGCGGGAATCAAAGAATGAGCGGAAGAAGTTTGACTTTTGATTTGAAACCCCTGGCGGGGAGTTGGGCTGTTCAAGCTGGGGGTTTGGGTCATACAGGAAAAGAGCAGCAGACTGGCCAGTACACTGGCCGTAAAAGGCGTAAAAGATTTGCGAAGAGAGATGAAAAAATTGCCCATAGAAAGTACCCCAGCAGTGGCGTGATTTTCTGAATATACGGCTAAGGGCTTGAAAAATCAAAGGCGAAAATCTGCCATAATCCCCGTTGGATTGGATTGGATTGGATTGGATTGGATTGTCGGTTTTCTATTTTTTTTGTAATCTTTGACTGGTGTGTTCTAAAATCTTCAGTCTTTTCTTCTTTGTTCAAAGGCCCTGAATGAAGAGGCCTAAATTCTGGTTGTACAGGGTTCTGACGAAAGATTTGTGGGGCTGCATGCTATAATCACTGCAAGCAGAGTCTAGAAATCTGAAGGCATGAATCTCAATTCTATCCAAGGCCCCCCCTCTCACTCCTTAGAGCTTGCCCCTGAGCTTCGGCGGCAGGCGGTTGGACGTGTGCAGGCCCAAACAGAAGCTCCGTCTGTGCCCGCTGAGCCGCTTTTGCCAGCTGGTCGCCATGAAAAATCAGGCAGTTTTGTGCATTCGCTGGCGTTTGTGATCGACGAGCCTCCCCCCGAACCCCAAACCTTTAAAAAAGGAATTCCGGTGGTGCAGCGCTTAACGATTCACTGGCCCTGAAGCGCTCTTATTTAGCGCTGATCACGACTTTCATTCCCACCCTTAAAATCTTAAACAGTTGTTCCACATCGCCATTGTGCATGCGTACGCAGCCCCCTGAAATGGCTTTGCCTATCAGATTGGGCTCATCGGTGCCGTGCAGCCCGATCGCCACACGTGTTTTAAAGTGCCCCACATTGAGCTGCATCCAGCGGGTGCCAAGGGGGTTGTGGGGGTGCTTGGGCGGATAGGAACGGCGACCCAGATGGGGGCTGCCATAATAAGGGGGATTGGGCACCTTGGAGATAATCGAGAAGCTGCCTTCAGGGGTATCTTTGGGGCCTAAGCCGGTGGAGACAGGAACGCTAAGCAGAACCTGACCATTTTCAATCACTTGCAGGGTTTGCAGACGTTTGCTCACCCGCAGATAGGCTTTGTTTGAAAGTTTGGCGGGCAATTTGAGCTGACCCGGTTGATAGGGCGTAGGGGTAGGTACAGGCGTGGCTACGGGAGTCGGCACTGGGGTCGGGAGAGGGGTAGGCTCAGAACTGGGGGCAATCGGTGTGGGCAAAGGAGTCGGTTCTGGGCTGGGGGTGGGCCCCAATAACCAGAGCCGGCGTTTCTTGGCCTGGCTTTTTTTGAGCTCTTGGGTTGAAAGGGTCAGGTCCTCAGGCAAGGGGGCGATTTTTTCTTGGCCAGGGTTTGGGGGCAAGGTCTGTGAGAGAGAAGAGGGCTGGCTACTTGGGGGAATGGCGCTTGGGGCCGTGCTGGGCGCAGGAGAGGCGCTCGGGCTGGGTTCTGCAGAAGGGCTGGGGGTTGCCACGGGGCTGGGCAGGGCCGTGGGGCTGGCTTTTGGAGTGGGCACCAACTCGGCATTGGGGTACTGTAAGAGTGCGAGCAGGGCGTTACGGTGCTTTTTCCAGGCGCTTTCAGGCGATTCAGAGCCCGTTTCCAAGGTGATCACGGGAATACCCAGCTCTTTGCCATAATAGGTGCCAAAGGAGCCTGGGGTGGCATAGCCAATCTCTCCTTTGACCGGGAGTTGATTATAGCGCGCCATGCTTTGCGCCAGCGCCTGGGCGGGGCCATCATAATTGACCACCGCCAGTGGGCCATGAATACTCAAAATCTTAATGGATTTACGTGATTTTTGCTTCAGATGGGGTTTGATCAGTTCATAGACCAAACGGCTTTCGGGTTCAGACAGGGCTTGAGGGCCCGCATAGTAGCGGGTGCCAGCATTCAGGCCGGGGCGGTAGTCGTGGGTTGGAAAATTGCGGTTCAGATCGACTTTGCGCCCGTTGGTCCGGCTTTTGCGCTCAAAGCCATCTGGATTGACCATGGGAATACAGTAAATGGTTTTTTCGGCATAATAGCCAGGCTGGCGGATCAGTTCGCCCATTAATTGCTCCAGCATATAGGGGCCTTGGCTTTCGTCACCGTGAAAGGCCGCGAATAAAAAGATAATTTCTTTTTCACCAGAGCCGAAGCGATAGACGGGAATGGCTTTTTTCTGGATACTTTGAGCTTGAACAGGCAATTCCTGAAGACGGTAGGGGGCCAAAGGCACCGCCTGAGCGGGTGCGCCCAGTGTCAGGCCCAGCAGCGTAATTAAAGATAATAATGCGGCTCCACGCATGAAGCGATCTCCTCTTAGTTTTGACGCAGGCCTTTGCGAATCGTCGCCATATTGTTTTCGCCTGGATCTACCTTGTGGTAAGGATGGGCATCGATTAAATCCTTGACCTCAGGTATCTCGGCCGGATTCATGCGCGAAACAGCCTGGTGAGAGTAGAGTTTCTGTTCGGGAATCTGATAAAAACGCATGAGGCAACTGGCCAGACGGGTCGCGCTTTTGAGCGTGCTTGGGCGGTGAGCCAGATCCTGGGCGTCACGGGCGACCATTTCAATGCTCAGGGCCCGGTGGTTGATGCCATAGGTTGCGCGGGAACGGACAAAAGGTGGCAGCACTTCCCAGATGGTTTCGCCATCTACGACATAATGCGAGGCCAAGCCGGGTGTCTCACCCGCAAAGTCTTTGCTGTTTACCAGATTCCAGGGGAATCCCTCACCTGCAGTATAATGCATGACCAGCGCCTGTGGCTTGAGTTCCCAGGTTTTTTCGGCATAATGCCGTTCACTGTAACCTGCGATTGTTTTTTTCCAATCGGCAAGTGGGCGTGCCCGATCCAGGCGCACTTCCAGCCCACAGGCTTTATAATCGGGGGTTTTGACCTGGCTGGCAGGGGATTGGGCTGTCTGCATCAGCCCCAGGGCGATCATCAGCCCGGGAATAGACCATCTCAACATGCGCTAAAATCCTTATCTCTCTAGCCTCAGAAGTTTTGCCAAAACGCAGCTTCTGAAATATAACAATCTGTTGAGAGCCATTATAGCGGCAAGCGGGGGGAACTGTCGGTGATAAATCACCCATCTCCCCAGTGCTTGATTCACGCTCAGTCCTTGTTTCGCGTGCTATGATGGGTGCGAAACTTTGCGATATTAGGATAGCTTCTTATGCCTGACCCTTCTTTGATTGCTGAAAATATTCAAGCGGTGCGTGCGCGCATGCAGGCCGCCTGCGAGCGTGTGGGGCGTGCTCCCGATGCAGTACAGCTGATGCTGGTAACCAAGACCGTGGCTGTGGAGCGGATTCGCGCCGCTTTGGCCTGTGGGGAGTTCCTCTTGGGAGAAAACAAGGTGCAAGAGGCTTTGCCCAAGGCCGAGGCTTTGCATGAAAGCCCTGCGATCTGGCATTTTATCGGGCATTTGCAAACCAACAAGGTCAAAGATGTCTTGCGTTTTGCCCGCCTGGTTCAATCGGTGGATCGCCTGGACTTGGCGCAAAAGCTCAATCAACGTCTGGCGGCTGAAAATCGCAAGCTGGAGATTCTGATTCAGGTCAATACCTCCTATGAAGAGAGCAAATTTGGGGTCGCCCCCGATCAGGCACTTGAACTGATTCAGCGGGTGGCAGAACTTCCCCATTTGCAGATCCGGGGCCTGATGACGATTGGACTTTTTTCGGAGCAGGAAGCACCCGTACGGGATTGTTTCAAGCGCCTGCGGAATTTGCAGGCTGAAGCCCAGATCTTGAATCTGCCGGGGACGGATTGGGAAACCCTTTCCATGGGCATGTCTGGAGACTTTGAATGGGCGATTGAAGAAGGGGCGACTTTGGTGCGGGTGGGCTCCCGTATTTTTGGGGCCCGCTAATAAATTGTATTTTTTACGCTAATAATTTATAATCAGAGCATCAAGGTTGTTATTACCCTGCAATCAAGGAGGCTTTTATGCCTGTCAAACCGGCACATATTGTTATTATCGGCGGGGGTTTCGGAGGGCTTTATGCCGCTCAGAATCTGAAACAGGCCCCAGCCCGAATGACCCTGATCGACCGTCGCAACTTTCACCTTTTTCAACCGCTGCTTTATCAAGTGGCGACAGGCGGCCTTTCTCCCGCCAATATCTCAGCCCCTTTGCGCGCCATTCTGAAAAAACAGAAAAATACCGCTGTGCTTTTGGCCGAGGTTCAAGCCATTGATCCTGCCAACCGTCAGGTGCATTTCAGCGATGGCGAAAGTTTAAGCTATGACTATCTCGTGGTGGCCACCGGGGCCAGCCATAATTATTTTGGCAATGCCCATTGGGAACCCCATGCTCCCGGTTTAAAAACCATTGAAGATGCCACTGAAATTCGCCGCCGGGTTTTGCTGGCTTTTGAATCCGCAGAACGCGAAACTGATCCTGAACGGCGCAAAGCCTGGCTGCGTTTCGTCGTGGTGGGCGGCGGGCCCACAGGGGTTGAACTGGCTGGGGCCTTGGGTGAAATTGCCCATGAGACCTTGCGGGATAATTTTCGCCAGATCGATCCGGCCCAAGCTGAAATTCTTTTGGTAGAAGCCGGAGAGCGGATTTTAGCGCCCTATGCGCCTGAACTTTCAGAAAAAGCGCGGCAGTCGCTTGAAAAATTGGGGGTTCAGGTTTTGCTTAAAACGGCGGTGACTGAGATCCAGGCCGGTCAGATTACCCTCAAACAGGCAAGCGAGACTCAGCTTGCGACACATACCGTGCTTTGGGGCGCAGGGGTTCAGGCCTCTCCGCTGGGGCAGGTTTTGGCGCAGGCCACCGGTGTTGAATTGGACCGGGCTGGGCGGGTCAAGGTCGCGCCTGACTTGAGCGTACCTGGGTATCCTGAAATTTTCGTCATTGGCGATTTGGCCTGTGTCATGCAGGCTGGTAAACAGGTTCCTGGGGTGGCTCCTGCGGCGATGCAAGAGGGCAAATACGTGGCGCGTTTACTGCGTCAGAAATTGGCAGATCCTCAGGCCCAAACCACGCCTTTTCATTATCTCGACAAGGGCAGTATGGCCACGATTGGGCGTTCCCTGGCTGTGGTTCAGGTGGGCAATTTGAAATTTTCTGGGTTTGTGGCCTGGGGCATGTGGCTGTTTATCCATATTCTCTATTTGGTGGAATTTACCAACCGTCTGCTGGTGCTTTTGCAATGGGGTTGGAATTATCTCTCGCGTAACCGTTCAGCGCGCTTGATTACAGGAGAGCAAACCCTGCCCTTTCAAACCCCCATCGTATCGAGCGAGGCCAAGGAACTCAGCCCCCGGGTTTAAGCACGCTGCTGGCAGGGCTGGGGGCGGGCTGAGATTTTTGTTTCTGCTCGGCCCAGCCAATGCCAAAACCCGTTAGCAATGAGCGCAGCACAAAGATCAAGAGCGTCAGGCTGATAAACAGAATATTGGGGGCAAACCAGGCCGGTGCTTCTGTTTTATTGAATTTGATCAAAATGGTGGTACAGGCCGCCGTGATCAGCATACAGCCGGTTAAAACAAATTTGGCCATGCGGTGGTGTTTTTCTGCTGCTTTGATGACCAGATCAGGGGAATGGCTGAGAATCTGAGCCTTGAGCGGGAAGCCACTGCTATAGAGGATGACCAGAAAAACAAAGCTGAGCACAAAGCCCCAGGTGCCCCAACGCAGCAGATCACGTGACTTTGTGGCTACTCCTGCACCAAAAAGTCCCAGTGAAATCGCGAAGGCAATGATAAAAAATCCAGCAAAAATCGTATGTGTCATGGTCTTTCCATGATAGCCTCAGTTCTGCCCTGACAGCCAGAACATAGCCTCTGGATTGTCCTGTTTCACAGAAAAGCAGACGAATATGCTAAAGTAAAAACAATGGCCGAAAGGAACTTTTAAGTGCTTCCAGATGTCCAGTCTTTCAGAAACGAATCAGCGTAAGCTTGGAAATACCGGTGAATCACTGGCACGTTCCTGGCTGGAATCGCAAGGTTATGTTTGTCTGGCGCAAAATGTCTATACCCGCCAGGGAGAATTGGATCTGGTCATGCAGGAAGGTGAAACCTTGGTTTTTGTAGAGGTCAAATTGAGGCGTTCAGCCCGTCAGGGGAGCCCCCTGGAAGCGATCACGCCGCTCAAACAATCCCGTTTGATTCAGGCGGCCAGATATTATCTGTTCAAACATCCGCATCAGGGCCCGCTTCGCTTTGATGCGCTCGGTTTGCAGAAACAGAGCGATGGCACGCTCGTATATACCCATATCAAAAATGCCATACAAAGCGATTGAAACAAGAGGAGAACTCAATGCTTCGACGTATTCTATTTCTGCTGTTGGTGCTTGCCTTCAGCATGCCCGGACTTGAGAGTTGGGCACTTCCAAAATCTTTGATTATGACAACTGAGCTGGTTTCCAAAGAAGGGGGCCGCAATATCAAGGCCAACGCGAAAATTTGGTACAGCAATATGAAATTCCGAACCGAAGTGGAAAGCAATATGGCCATGACCCATAATTCCAGTCCGGTTCAGGTCAACAATCGGGCCACTGTGATTATGGACCTCAATCAAAAAGTCGGCTATATGCTCGACGATCGCAATAAAACTGCGATTCGGATTGATTCTGCCCAGTTCAATCAAATGACGGGTGGGGCCGCTCAAAAAGGTGCAAATGCCCAGCTTTTCAATGACCCCAATCTGCTCAGCGATCCTGCCAAATTGCGTGCTGAAATCAAGTCCCAAGGGGGTAAGCAGATCGGCACCGCTTCAATTTTGGGGCATAGCTGCAGTATTTGGGAGATCTCCAAAAAAGGCAATATCCCTGCTGGCCAGGGTAAAACCAGCACTGAAACCGTGAAGGTTAAAGTCTGGCTGGCAGAAGATCTGGTGCTGCCCCTGAAGGTGGATGTGTCTACCGATAAGCGTGGACAAGTCGCTGTAATGCAGGCCCGCAGCCTGGAAGTGAATATTCCGATCAAAGCCAGTTTATTTGCTTTGCCTGGGGGCTATCGCGTAACGGACCTGGCGGATATGTTCAAAACCCAGTCCCGTACCAACCGTTAGTTTTTCTGTTTCTCAGACATCCTGTCATCTGTGACAGGATGTCTGTTTTTAGCAAGTGTTTAAGACAGAGGAGTTTAGACTTGTGTATTATCCGCAGGAAGGTCAAAAGCAAAGTTTTCGGCCCGGTCAGTTTTTGGTTTCCCAGGTTTTAGGGGCTCCAGAGACGATTCAGCCCGCTTATCTGCTTTCAGGCAAGGTGGCCTATACCTGTAAATCGGCCTCTGGTTCAGTGGTCGAAATTCTTTTGGGGCCAGGCAGTCTGATTGGCCTGGAATGTTTGTATACCAAGGCCTATCCTGTTTCTGTCATGGCGCGTGAACCCGTAGAGGTTTTGAGTTGGGATTCAGAAGCCTTTGAGCTCTATCTGGGCAAAAATATTGAATTTGCAGTGTCTGCGATCAGCAGCTTGAGTGGTCATCAGCGCAAGGTGGATGATGAACTTGCGTTTCGGGTGCGGCACAAGCATGAAGCGATTCATGATGCGGCGACCGTGCTCTACCTCTTGGGCCAGGAAAATTTTCACAGTGGCAATTATTCTGTGGCAGAGGCCTATTTTGAGCGGATCTGTTTCAGCTATTCCAAAAGTTCTTACCATGAGTCAGCAGAAGGCCATCTGGTGCAAATCCGACGCAAAAAAGAGGCATTGAAACAAGAAAAGTTTGGCCTGGAAGGCGATTCTTCTCAATTGGGTTTTGATACCCAGCAAGGCCTGTATAATCTGGCCTTTTATGGCGTCTCTGCTATTTCACATGATATTTACGCCCGCTTTGGCAAAGCCTATGCTCCGGGTGAAGTCCTTTTTTGTGAAGGGGATCAGGGGCTCGAGCTTTTTCTGATTCTTGAAGGCAGTGTTGAAGTCAGTCGCTCAGGGCAGGTTCTCTCTTCTTTGACAGAAGGCGATATCTTTGGTGAAATGGCTCTGTTTGAGGGTAAGCCGCGCTCAGCCACCGTCACAGCCTCAGAACCACTCAAGGTTTTGGCGCTGACCCAGGAGCATTTTCGCATGATCTTTCAATTGCATCCTTCCTGGACTCTGCAGTTGATTCGGGGGTTTGCCATGCGGATTGCCAATTGTTATGAATTGCTGGCTCGCTAAGTTTCTCAGAAAGTTCTCAGTAAGTTTTTCTTGAGTTTTCAATTTAGAAGTCTATACTCTAATCAGTTCCTGGAGAGGAGTGCGCTATATGCATGGCCACTGGGTGCTTGTTTTAAGCCTTTTGATGCTTCTGCTGAGTTATGCCAGCTGAGTCAAAAAACAGGGCCGACACCAAGGTGTCGGCCCTTCATTTGAGCAGAATTCTTATCAGCGTTGAGGATAACGGTAACGCGGATCCTGCATTTGATTGGGGTTCATCTGATAATTGTATTGATTCTGGTACTGCTGTTGGGGTGCACCCGCACGTTGTTGCTGACCAGGATAGGGATAATTGGGAGCAGCAGGCATTTGCGGTTGTTGGCCATTGGGCATTTGGGGCTGTTGTTGTTTGGCTTCTTTCATATGGGCAACGGCGCGAATGATGGCACTCAAGACCAGGGCAATCGCACCCCCGATTAAAGCACCAATCGGGCCACCGATAAAGAAACCTGCAGCAGCGCCGGCCAAACCAAAAGCTACGTCTTTCTGAGCGACATATTGGTATTCCTGTTGGGGTTGGCCCATGCCAGGGCTTCCTGCCGGGCCGGTGGGGGGCATACCCGGACGGTACATATCAGGTGTTCCATAGCCAGGAGTATTGGGGCGGTACACAACAGGCTGGGGATATCCCTGCCGTTGGGGACCCTGCATAGGGGGTTGGGGTCCGTAAGGATTGACTTGCATTCGTTGTGCCCTCCGCAATGGTGCTTTCTATATTCAGATTATGGCCTGATCTGCTTGGGATCTTGCGTCAAGAACCCCAAGATTAAACAAAAGTTTTTGCTTATTTTAATTAAGTTTAACTTTTGTGTCGGGGCAGACAAACTGCCTTGATCTGATTATAGCGGATCTTCACAGAGAAATATACGGGGCAGGTCAGGATTCCAAGCCGGAGTAAAAATTATTTGTCAAAGCCTTCTCTGCCCTGAAAAGCAGCCTTGATTTCAGCCCTGAGATTTTGATCCAATAAGACATCCAGGGCGGTGAGTGCCAAGGACTCTGCCGCCAGTTCTATTGCCTGAAGCCCACTTGGGCTGGCTGCCAGTTCTGCGAAGCGGTGTTGGTGGCAACTGCTTTCTCCCTTGGCACAAATGCCCAGATAGGGGTGAATAGAGGGCACGACCTGGCTGACATCACCCATATCTGTGCTGCCAATGCCAGATTCAGGATCGGTTTGTGGGGCCTGAATTCCCCGCTCTTGCAGGAAGTGTCCAAACCTTTGTGCCAGCGGCCAGTTATTGACCATGTTTTTATAGCCTTTTTCCAGCGTCAGTTTAACTTCGGTGCCGGTGGCGAGGGCGGCTGCTTCTGCACAGCGCATGATGCGGGGAACCACCACCTGATCGAGGTAATCAGATTTGCGGGCCCGCAGAGAAAAGCGTGCACTGGCGGTTTCGGGAATAATATTGGTGGCTTGGCCCCCATCGGTAATAATCCCGTGAATGCGGGTGCCATCGTGGAAATGAATGCGCTGGGAATCGATTAAATTGAAGGTTTGAATCAAGCCTGTCAAGGCACTGTTCCCATCCCAGGGGGCCATGGCGGCGTGGCTGGGGCGGCCTGTGAAATCGATTTGCAGAATATGCATGGCCAAGGAATCCAGGCCCAAAAGATTTTGGTCAAAGGGGTGAAACATCATGGCTGCGTCCACCCCTTCAAAAGCACCTGCTTCAATCAGACGAATTTTTCCGCCCCCGGTTTCTTCAGCAGGGGTTCCCATGATTAAAATTTGACCGGGCAATTCAGTACGAATTTCAGCCAGGGCCAGACCAGCGGCCAGCGCTGAGGCTGCAATCAGGTTGTGCCCACAGGCATGGCCAATTTCAGGCAGGGCATCGTATTCTGCCAAGATAGCGACTTTGGGGCCTGGGGCGCTACCCATGCGGGCACAGAAAGCCGTTTCAAGTTTGCCAAAGGGCTTTTCAACACTCAGCCCCGCTTTTTCAAGGATTTCGCTTAGGCGTTGACTGGCATAAAATTCCTGGTATTTCAATTCTGGATGAGCGTGAATCTCCAAGGCGATTTTCTGAGCGGTGGGCAAATGGGTTTGAAGGGCCTGACGTACGGTTTTGCGTAAATGATCCGACATGGAAGCTGCTCCTGGGTGGGTGATAGAATAAAAGTGGATCTATAAGCCGAGTTCTGTCCTTGTCCGAAGACAAGGGGTGATTATCCCTCTGGGGAGCCTGTTACCAGACTCCTCTAGCAGCATACCCGGGATCTGGGCGGGCCGCCCGTTATCCCTGTTTGCCTTGCTCCGGACGGGGTTTGCCTGGCCAACCGGTCACCCGGTTGCCGGTGGTCTCTTACACCACCTTTGCACCCTTACCCTGCGTTCTTATCTGCTACGATCTTTTCAAAATGCGGAGTGGATTCCTTGCTGCGATAGGTGCTTCCGAAGAAAACACCGGACTGGATCTGGTTCTGCGTTTTTACTGCGTATCTTGTTCACAAATATTCTGCATTCAGGGCGGTTTTTTTCTGTGGCACTGTCCTGAGGTCACCCCCACTGGTCATTAGCCAGCGTCCTGCCCTGTGGAGCTCGGACTTTCCTCGCGCAGCCGAAGCCACACGCAATCACCCGATCCACTTTTATTCATCATCTTCAAGATAGGCGATGCGGGTGATCAGCGTCAAGAGGGCCGGAAAAAACTCAAATTTTTGCGAAAATAATCAATAGTGACATAAACGGCTTAAAATCAGCTTGGGCATGTCTCTGTGCCGAATCGGGTAAAATACAGAAATCAGCCACCAAGATTTCTGCTTAAGAAAGTAAACACAGAGGGCCTGGATTTTGTTTTTTAATTATTTTTCAATTCCCGTTATGGGGGTCGTGATCGGGCTCATTTTTTGTTTTTTTGTGGTACAAGCTTCGGCGGCGACCCTGATCACGCGGAGTTTTTCCTGGCTGATTCTGGCCAGTATCATTTATGTTGCTGGTTATGTAGGGGAATTGTGCTCTTCACGGCTTGAACTGGTTTTGCTTTGGATTCATTTAGAGTATTTGGGGATCAGTTTGCTGATTCCTGCTTTGGTGGTTTTCAGTCTGGCTTATACGGGCCGCTCTCATTGGCTACGTCCTTGGGTTTGGGGTGTTTTGGTCAGCCTTTCTGTGGGGATTTTGGCTTTGGTCTGGGGCAATCACGCCCACCATTTGTTCTACAGTCGGAGCTGGTTGCAGATTCAGAACCAGCCCTTCGCGACTTTTGTGTCTGAAAAAGGGGTCTTGTATTGGTGGGTTCAGGCCTATGCCAATTTGGCCATCCTCTTTTCAAGCACCCTTTTTTTTATGCTCTGGCGCCAGGTGGCCAGACCCTTTCGCAAGAATTTGGGTTTGCTTTTGATGGGGTCTCTGTTTCCTTGGTTCGGAAATCTAATTTATCTTGTGGGATTGAGCCCCTGGAACCTTGATCCAGGCCCCTTTATTCTGGGGGTCAGCGCTGTGCTTTTTTTATGGGGACTGCGTTTTCACCTGCTTGAACTTTCTCCTGTTGCGCGTTCTGTTTTATTTGAAAAACTGCCAGATGGTGTGATGATTCTTGATTCCCAAGGGCGTATTGTGGATTTAAATCAGGTGGCCAGTCGTTATACCGGTTTGGATACGCAGGCTTTGGGAAAGCCTGTGGCAGCCTGTTTGAGCGATTGGTGTGACTGGTCTGTCTATCTTCAGTCTCAAGAGGCGCAGGTTTTTGACGTTCAGCTTCTAAGCGCGGAACAGGAGATCGTTTTTGAACTGCGGTTAGAGTCGATTGCCCCCCATATTCAAAGTTTAGGTTTTGTCTGTTTGATTCGGGATATTTCCCCACAATATACGATTCAACATCAATTGCGGGAAAGTGAAACCCGATACAGGGATTTATTTGAGAAGAACCCCTTGCCCATGTGGATTTGCGACGCAGAGACTGAAGCCTTTCTGGCTGTCAATCAATCAGCCGCTGAAACCTATGGCTGGGAGCCTGCCGCGTTTTTGAAGCAGAACTATTCAGCTCTGGTTTTGGATTCAGCATTGTGTGAGCGGAAACAAGAGCTTTGGACCTCAGCATCGCCTTGGGTTCGCTATCAGGAACATCAGAAAAAAACGGGTGAAAAAATCAAGGTCAAAGCAACTTCTTATGCGCTTGATTTTGCTGAGCGTCCGGCGCGTCTGGACCTGATTGAGGATATCAGTGAGCAGGAGCGACATGGGAAAGCACTTGAATACCAATTGTCTTTGTTCTCTTTGATCACGCATATTTCCACCCGTTTTATTCATATGCCGCTTGAAGAAATTGATCAGTCTTTGGATGCGGCCATGGGGGAGATTTCTGCCCTTTTGGGTATGGAGCAGAGTCTGCTGATGCAAATCAATGGCAAGCAGAACCTTTTCTGTACCCATGAATGGTGTGCTTTGGGCATTGAGCCGATTGCCTCTCAATTTCAAGGCATTTCTTTTACTTTATTTGCCTGGCTGTATGAGCGCTTAGAGCGTTTTGAAGTGCTTCATGTTTCTGAGCTTGCGGCTTTGCCCCAAGCTGCCTGGCGGGAAAAACTGCAATTGGAAAGCCTGGGGATTCAGTCTGTTTTGCTGGCCCCCTTGGTTTGGGAGAATAAATTAAAAGGTTTCATCTGTTTCAGCAGCTTGACATACAGCCATGTTTGGACGATTGAAGAGGTCAGGGTTTTAGAAACCTTTGCCAATACCGTCGCCCAAACTTTGGCGAGAAAGCAGGCAGAAGAATCACTTTTGAGCACCCATCTTCAATTGGAAGAGGCCACGGCCCAGGCGCGTGAAATGGCGAATCAGTCTCAGCAGGCCAGTGAAGCCAAGAGTGAGTTTCTTGCCAATATCAGCCATGAATTGAGAACGCCCATGAATGGCATTATTGGCTTGACCGAACTTTTATTGGACAGCCCCTTGAATACTGAACAACGTCAGTATACAGGCCTGATTTCAAGCAGCAGCCAAGCCTTGATGGCGTTGCTCAATGAACTTTTGGACTTTTCGAAAATCGAAGCCCGCCGTTTGGAATTAGAAATTCTGGATTTTGAATTGCGACAACTTTTGGAGGAAATTACTGAAATTTTGGCGGTGAAAGCCCAAGAAAAAGGGTTGGAATTTGTGCTGATTATCGATGAAAAGGTTCCCGATTGGGTGCGTGGGGATCCTTCCCGGCTCAGGCAAATTTTATTGAACTTGGGGGGAAATGCGGTTAAGTTTACAGAGCAGGGACATGTTATTTTAGAGGCCAGTTTATGTACCCATGAATCAGAGTCTGGTCAGATTTGTTTTCGGATTAAAGACACCGGATCGGGTATTGCACCTGAGCATCAGGGGGCTATTTTTTCGCCGTTTACCCAAGCAGATGGCTCAACAACCCGTAAATACGGAGGTACAGGCCTGGGGCTGACTATTTCTACGCAATTAACAGTGTTAATGGGGGGAACTTTAGAGCTGGAAAGCTCTAGCCAAGCGGGTTCGGTATTTTGTCTGCACCTTCCCTTGCTTTCTGTGGGAGCCAAACCGTTCCCCGAACGAACAGAGACTGAATTGCAAGGATTCCGCTTGCTTTTGACTTCGCCCCAATCTGCGATACATATGCAGTTTAAGGGGTTTTGTAAGCATTGGGGGGTCGAGCTGGCCCAGGCCTGTGATGGCGAAGGGGCACTTGAGTTGGCCTGGGAAGCCCGCCAAAAAGGAGAGCCTTTTGACGCTCTGATTTTTGACCTGCATTTGCCCGACGGCAAGGGCACCCTTTGGGGGTCTCAACTGCAAAAAAGTGAAGCCATGAGAGCGACTTTACCTGTTTTGATGATGCCGATGTCGGGCGGTCAAACTGAAAATTTACGCCGTTTTGGTTTTGCCGGCTGTTTGACCAAACCGATACGCGAAAAACTTTTAAAAGAAGCGCTGCTCCTGCTCAAACGTGAAAGGAACTGCTGGGAGCTTTCGCTTTCTGTCAGTGAAATTTCTTCAGGTATTCAACCTGCTCAAACCAGTTTTCGTATTTTAGTGGCTGAAGACAATGCCACGAACCAGATTGTGGCGTTGCGTATGTTACAGAAACTCGGCTATCAAGCCGATGCGGTTGCGGGAGGAGAAGAAGCTTTGAGCGCGCTTGCTTCTATGCCCTATGATTTGATCTTAATGGATTGTCAGATGCCTGGTATGGATGGCTTTGAAACCACACGTCAGATTCGCTCTGGCGCTGGGAATGTTTTGAATGCGCAAGTACCGATCATTGCTCTCACAGCAGATATTCAGGCCGAAACACGTGAACAGTGTTTAAGGGTGGGAATGAACGACTATATCAGCAAACCCTTGCTGGTAAAAGAATTGGAACAGGTTTTAAATCACTGGCTTCTTGCTGTTTCTCGCGAGACCAGGCCCCCCTCGGCTGAACTGCCTTTATTTGTGTCAACTGAAATTTTTCAGGAAAGCAAATTTTGGGAGCGCATGATGGGTGATCAGGCCGTGGCTGAAGAAGTGGTTGCTTTGTTTTTAAGTGAAACGCCGATTCAAATTGAACTTTTGCATTCTGCTTTTTTGCGCAGGGATTTTGAAACCTGTCGTTATGGGGTGCACCGTATGAAAGGTGCAACAGCCAATTTGGCGGCACCGGGCATGTACAAACTCTTGCAAAAACTTGAAGCTGCGTTTTTAGAAGAGTCAGAAGCAAAACTAGAAGCTCTTTTTCCCCAGTTGATGCTGGTCTTTTCAGAGCTAAAATCTGTTCTCTTGGCGCGTTATCCAGCTCTGGACAAGGCCTCTGCAAGTGCTTGATGCTTGTTCTGCAAAGCTTTTATAATAATTGAAAGGCCGTTGAAGGGGCTTTCGTCTTTGACAGTGACAGGGGTCCTGTTTTATTGTGCTTAGAAAGCGTATACTCATAGTCTAGGGGACAGAGCCATGCCATTTTTAGGTGTTTTATTCCTGTTTTTTGTTTTTGCTTTTCCGGCTTATGCTGTTCAGCCGGGAGCCTCGCCTTTGTCCTATCGTTCGTTTAAAGATTCTGATCACGGCCATGCCTTGCGCGTACACCTGATTGAAGTGAATTTGAAGGATCCCCGTATGATTGTGGGTGTTGCTCTGGCCCATGGAAAAGCCAGTGGTGAAGAGCGTTTGCGTGGCATGGCAGAACGCACAAATGCCTTGGCCGCCATCAATGGCAGTTTTTTTCAGGGCCGGCATATGGCCAGTTCCGTAGGATTGTTGATGCGGGATGGTGAGATTATTGCTGATTCACGTCACCGACGTACTTCTCTGGGCATTACTTCAGATCGTCAATTTGTGATTGGTATTCCCAAAATTCAAACCGGTTTGCTCTTTCCTGAACGCAATCGTTTTCAGGCCATCAGTGGAGTGAATCAACCCCGAAGAACCCATCAAACCATGGTTTATACTTCGCGCTTCGGCAAACGCACGGGCACCAATAGTTGGGGGCGCGAGGTGGTGGTTGAAAAAAATAAAATTATTGGCTATGGCACGGGCAATACACTGATTCCCCGCAGTGGCTATGTCATTTCAGCCCATGGCAGGAGCGGGCGTGAAATTCAACGCATGTATCCCTTGGGGCAAAGAGTGATTCTGCAGGCCAAAGCTTCTGGCGAATGGACAGATGTGCGCACCGTGATCACCGGCGCACCGCATTTGGTACATCAGGGCAGAATTCACAATACCTATTTCCAGGAAAAGCTTCAGGCTTCACTCAAGGCCCCCAATTCCCGCAGTGCGCTGGGCTATACTCACAACCAGAAACTTTTGCTGATCAATGTCTTTCCTGAGGGCAAAAGCCGGGGGGGAGTCACCTATACCCGGCTGGCACAGATTATGCGCCGCTTGGGCGCAGTAGAAGCCATGGGCTTGGATGGCGGGGGCTCGACTTCACTTTATTTTCAGGACAAGGGGATTAAGCATGGCCCGCGTCCTGTGACCAATGCCTTGATTATTACCATGACGCCCCGTCCCTTGCGTATTCCGGGCCAAAAAATCCCGATTTCACGTTTCTGTGGCTTTGGCGGTGATTGCTAAAGCCTGTTGATTGCTTGGGCTGGGCTCAATTACAGCAGAAATGTCCTGCTTCTCTTCCCAACCATTCCAGGGCATTGCCGGCCAGCAATTTCTCACGGATCTGAGGCGTAAACTGGGGCATGGATTCGATCAGCGTGCCGGGGATCTGCTCTCCCAGCGGGAAGGGATAATCACTGCCGAGAATAATTCGGTTTTCGCCAAAGACATCGATCAGAGTTTGCATCGAGAGGGTATCGTGAACCAGGGAATCAACCCAGAATTGGCCAAGATATTCGCGCGGATTGCGGATCGGATTTACCGCACAAAGATCCGGACGCACCTGAAAGCCGTGTTCAATCCGCCCCACCAGACAGGGGAATGAGCCGCCCCCGTGGGCGAAGGCCAAACGCAATTTGGGCAAACGTTCCATCACACCCCCAAAGATCAGAGAGCAGATCGCGGCAGCGGTTTCAAAGGGCATGGCCACCAGCCAGGGCAACCAGTATTTCTGAAGGGTTTTGACCCCCCGCATATCCCAGGGGTGTACAAACACAGCAGCTCCCAGATCCTGACAGGCTTCCAGAACCGAGAAAAGAGCGGGTTCATCGAGGTTCCAATCATTGACATGGGTGCCAATTTCAATCCCTGCGAAGCCCAGCTCATGAATGCAGCGCTCCAGCTCTTGAATTGCCAGGTCGGGGTCTTGCAGAGGCAGCGTTCCCAGAGCGACGAAGCGTTTGGGATGCGTGCGCACGACTTCGGCCAGATGGTCATTGAGAAAACGTGAAACTTCGAGTGCGTCTTCGGGGACTGCCCAGTAGTTGAATAAAACCGGAATCGTAGAAAGCACCTGCACATCTACGGCGTGCTGATCGCATTCCAGCAGGCGCACGGCGGGGTCCCAGCAATTGCTCTCAATTTCACGGAAAACTTTGCCATTTTTGACCATCAGGGCTTTGCCGGGGGCGTGGTGGTGCAGTTCGAGAAAACCTTGATAGCCGAATTTTTCAACAAAATTCGGCATTTTTTCGGGCATGATATGGGTGTGGATATCTATTTTCATGGGGTGTCCTTTGCAGGACGGGTTGGGGCTTGCATTACGGTGCCGCAGTTTTGACAGGTGGTATGGGCTGAATTGCTAAAGAAACGCTCAAAAACAGGTGGCAGTTGGGTCACGATATTGGTGACATGCAAAAATTCTTCGTAGAGTTTTTCGCCACAGTTTTCACAATACCATTGAAAACCATCGTTTTCACCCGCCAGTCGTTTGCGTTCAATCACCAGACCCACTGTGTGGGCTGGGCGTTGGGGGGAATGGGGTACTGCGCCTGGCAAAAGCAGAATTTCGCCTTGGCGGATCGGCAGATCTTTGGGTTGGCCCTCGTCGATCACCTTGAGGGTGATATCCCCTTCAATTTGGTAGAAAAATTCTTCGCCCTGATTGACATGGTAATCTTTGCGGGAATTGGGGCCGCCCACGACCATGATCATGAATTCGGTGTCTTCCCAGACCAGTTGATTGCCTACGGGGGGTTTGAGCAACTCGCGGTGCTCTTCAATCCATTGCATGAAATTAATCGGGCTACGCAGCATGGGGGGTCTCCTTTACATGGGCCAAGCATTTGAGTTCGATAGCAATTGGGGTGGGCAGAGCCCCCACTTCAATTGTGGTACGGCAGGGGCGGCTTTCTGGGTGTGGAAAATACTCCGCCCAGAGGCGGTTAAAAACCGGGAAATCCTGTTTCATATCGGTTAAATAGACAGTGACATCGATCAGGTCTTCCCAGCGGGCACCCGCTTCTTCAAGAATGGTGCGCACATTGGCAAAAACCGAATGGCATTGGGTGGCAATTTCATAGCTTAAAATTTCGCCTGTGGGCCCCAGGGTGACGCCGGGAATTTCTTGGCTGCCCCGCTGACGGGGGCCCACGCCAGACAGATAGAGCATGGGGCCTACCCGGCGGGCATGGGGGTAAGCACCAACGGGTTCTGGGGCGCGCTGGCTTTCAATCGAGACTTGCGACATGGGGCTCTTTCCTGGTTGGGATGATACTTGTATTGTACCCGAAAAATACGTATATTTTGAGAGGACGCTTGAAAAATCACCGCTTTGAAAGGCCCTGCATGAAAATGAAACAGGCTTTGCCAACCCTGCTGCTGGGAGTCTCTTTTTTGCTTACGGCCTGTTCTTTCTGGCAGGAGCAGCATTATGCTTTGGGGCAGATGAAGGATATTCAATTACAAACCGCAGGGCCTGGTGCTGTTTATCACCTGGATTTAGATTTTTCTGGGCAGCTTGAGGGGAAAGGAACACTGGTCTTGCTCTTGAATGGGAAACCCTATCAGCGCTGGCCGATGCAGGATAAAATTACCGGACAGTATCAGGGCGACTGGTATGCTCCTGAGGCCCAACTGCGCTGGCAGCCTGAGCCCGGAACACGTGGAGAGCTGAAACTGCGTTATCGTTTTCTGGATTGAAGGGGCAAAACTCAAATTCAGGCGGAGAGAAGCCGCCACTCCACCTCTGCTCAGCCAGAGCCTTGAGCCCCCCGTGCTATAATGGGGCATTCTGTAGACTGGGATACCTGCCATGACCACTTCCCTCGAAGCCCTGCTCAAAGAGCGTATTGTCATTCTCGATGGTGCCATGGGCACCATGATTCAAACCTTCGGTTTAGAAGAAGCCGATTTTCGCGGGGAGGCTTTCAAGGCCCATCCGCTGCCCCTCAAAGGCTGCAATGACCTGCTCTGTTTGACCCGCCCCGATTTGATTCAAAGCATTCACCGTGATTTTTTATTGGCAGGGGCCGATATCATTGAAACCAATACTTTCAATGCCCAGTCGGTTTCCATGGCCGATTATGGTCTTGAAGATCAGGTCTATGCCATCAACAAGGCCGCCGCTGAGGTGGCCCGCGCAGCTGTGGCTGAAATTCAAAAAGAAGATCCCCGTCCGCGCTGGGTGGCGGGTTCCATCGGCCCGACCAACCGCACGGCTTCGCTTTCGCCCGATGTCAACAACCCCAGTTTTCGCAATATCTCTTTTCAGGAGCTGGTTGCAGCCTATACCGAACAGATTCGGGGGCTGGTCGATGGCGGCGTAGATCTGCTCCTGCCTGAAACCACCTTTGATACCCTCAATCTCAAAGCTGCACTGTTTGCGCTTGAAGCTTATTTTGAAACCACAGGCAAACGTCTGCCCGTGATTGCCTCGGTCACGATCACCGATGCCAGTGGCCGAACCCTTTCGGGCCAAACCGTGGAAGCCTTTTGGAACAGCATTGCCCATGCCTCCTTGCTGGCAGTGAGTATCAACTGTGCTTTGGGGGCTGCTCAGATGCGCTCGCATGTGGAAGAGCTGGCGCGATTGGCCCCTGTGCATGTCTGTTGTTTTCCCAATGCGGGGCTGCCCAATGAGTTTGGCGGCTATGACGAGACCCCCGCACAGATGGCGGCCATTCTCAAGGATTTTGCCCAGCAGGGCTGGCTGAATATTGTTGGGGGGTGCTGTGGCACGCGCCCGGAATTTATCGCAGCCATTGCCCAGGCCATGCAGGGTTTGCCCCCTCGCTCACTGCCTGAAGTGCCTGCTTTGCCCCGCTTCAGTGGCATGGAAGCGCTGACGTTGCGCCCCGACTCCAATTTTACCCTGGTGGGCGAACGCACCAATATCACGGGTTCGCGTAAATTTGCCCGCCTGATCCGTGAAGAGAATTATGAAGCTGCGCTGGAGGTCGCCCGCCAACAGGTGGAGGGGGGCGCCAATCTGCTCGATGTGAATATGGATGAAGGCCTGATCGACTCGGTGGCCGTGATGCAGAAATATCTCTATTTGCTGGCCTCTGAGCCAGATATTGCCCGTTTGCCGATCATGGTCGACAGTTCGCGCTTTGAGGTGCTTGAAGCGGGGCTGCAGTGTTTGCAGGGCAAAAGCGTGGTCAATTCGATCAGTCTGAAAGAGGGTGAAGCGGCTTTTCTGGCCCAGGCCCGCCTGGTTCGCCGTTATGGTGCGGCGGTGGTGGTGATGGCCTTTGATGAGGGGGGGCAGGCCGTCACGGCTGAACACAAGGTTTCGATCTGTCACCGGGCCTATCGCCTGCTGACCGAAGAAGTGGGCTTCCCGCCCCAGGAGATTATCTTTGATCCCAATATTCTCACTGTGGCCACGGGCATGGAAGAACATGCCGAATATGGTCGGGCCTTTCTGGAGGCGATTCGCGAAATCAAAGCGCTTTGCCCAGGGGCTCTGATCAGTGGGGGCGTCAGCAATCTCTCCTTTTCGTTTCGGGGCAATGATTATGTGCGCGAAGCCATGCATGCGGTTTTTCTCTACCATGCGATTCAGGCGGGCATGGACATGGGCATTGTCAATGCCGGACAATTGGCGGTCTATGAAGACATTCCCGCTGAACTGCTGACGCATATTGAAGATGTGCTGTTTAACCGCCACCCCGAGGCCACCGACCGGCTCGTCAGTCTGGCCGAAAGCTATCGCAAACAGGGCACCCAGCGCGAAAAGGATGAACGCTGGCGGCAGGCCCCTTTGCAGGAGCGCATCACGCATGCCCTGGTGCATGGCATTGATGGCTATCTTGAAGCCGATCTGCCTGAAGCCCTTGCCAGTTTTGAGCGGCCGCTTGAAATTATTGAAGGCCCCCTGATGATTGGCATGAATATCGTCGGCGATTTGTTTGGAGCGGGTAAAATGTTTTTGCCCCAGGTCGTGAAAAGTGCACGGGTCATGAAAAAGGCGGTGGCCTGGCTCTTGCCCTATATGGAAGCCGATAAAAGCGCCAAGAGCAGCAAGGGCAAAATTCTGCTGGCAACCGTCAAGGGCGATGTGCATGATATTGGCAAGAATATCGTCGGGGTGGTGCTGGGCTGCAATAATTACGAGGTGATTGATTTGGGCGTGATGGTGCCCTCCGACAAAATTCTGGCCGAAGCCCAGGCCCAAAATGCGGATATTATCGGCCTGAGCGGCCTGATCACGCCCTCTTTGGATGAAATGGTGCATGTCGCCAAAGAAATGCAGCGTTTGAATTTTAAAACCCCACTTTTGATTGGCGGGGCCACCACCAGTACCAAGCACACGGCAGTGAAAATTGCGCCGGCCTACGAAGGCCCGGTGCTGCATGTCAACGATGCTTCACGGGCCGTGACGGTGGTCAGCCAATTGCTGAGCGAAACCCAGTCGGCAGACTATCTGGCCCAGGTGCGCGCTCAGCAGGCCTTGACCCGTGAGCGCTATCTGAACCGTTCGGCACGCGCCCTGCTCAGTCTTGAACAGGCCCGTGCCCGTGCCCCGCGCTTTGATTGGCAGCATTTGGAACTGGCCCAGCCTGAATTTTCAGGGCGACGCGTTTTGACGCAGATTCCGCTGGAGCAGTTGCTGCCCTATATCGACTGGACACCCTTTTTCAGTGCCTGGGAATTGAGAGGTGTTTACCCCGCAATCCTCGAACATCCGGAAATGGGGCACGCTGCCCGCGAGCTGTTTGAACATGCCCAGGCCCTGCTCAAAACTGTGGTGGCGGAAAAATGGCTTGAAGCCCGTGCCGTCTATGGCTTTTATCCCGCTGCTTCAGAGGGCGATGATATTCTCGTCTACCGTGATGCCAGCCGCAGTGAGGAACAGACCCGTTTCCACAGTCTGCGGGCTCAGGAGGATCTGGGCAATAAACCCCATCTGGCCCTGGCGGATTTTGTGGCCCCCGTGGCCAGTGGGCGCCCCGATTGGATCGGCAGCTTTGCGGTCACTGCAGGCATTGGTTTGGATGCGCATGTGCAGCGTTTTGAAGCCGCCCATGATGACTACAATGCGATTTTACTCAAGGCCCTGGCCGATCGATTGGCCGAGGCCCTGGCCGAGTGGTTGCACCAGAAAGTGCGGCAGGAATGGGGCTATGGTCAAAGCGAAGATTTGTCTGCTGAGGAGCTGATTCAGGAAAAATACCGGGGCATTCGGCCCGCACCGGGTTATCCGGCCTGCCCTGATCATACTGAAAAGCGCACGATCTTTGCCTTGCTGCAGGCCGAAGAAATTGGCCTGGCGCTGACCGAACACTGTGCCATGACACCTACTGCGGCGGTCAGCGGCTGGTATTTTTCGCATCCTGAGGCCCGTTATTTCAGCATTACCCGCTTGGGAGCCGATCAGGTGGCTGATTATGCCCAACGCAAGGGAGTTGCGCTCAAAGAAATGGAAACCTGGTTGGCGCCCTGGCTGGGCTATGAGCCTTAAGCCCATGTCTTTTACGGGGCGTGGCTTAAAAGCATGGGGCTTACTTTTGCTGGCCTTGGGCCTGGTCAGCCAGGCTCCGGTTGGGGCAAGCGGGCCAGAACCCCTGGTCGATCTGGTGCAGGTGGTGCCTGAGCTTCAGGTGGAATTGCGCTTTGCCACCGAAAGGCAGTTTCTCAAAAAAGCCGTTTATCCCTTTCACCGGGCCTGGGCCCAGCCTGCCCTGGCACAGCGTTTGCAAAAAGCGCAGGCCTGGCTCAAGCCCAAGGGCTATCGCTTGAAAATTTGGGATGCCTATCGTCCGATGGCTTTTCAGGAACTGTTCTGGCAAAAGATTAAAAACGAAAATTTTATCAGCCACCCGCGCAAGGGCGGACGCCATACCCGTGGCACGGCGGTGGATCTGACCCTGGTCGATGCCCAGGGCCAGGAGCTGGAAATGCCTACGCCCTATACCGAGTTCAGTCAGCGGGCCTTTCGCGATTACCAAAAGCTGCCCTCCAAGGCACGGGCCAACCGCAGCCTTTTGGAGCAGGCCATGAAACAGGGCGGGCTGGAGCCTTTGCCCACCGAGTGGTGGCATTTTGACCTGCCCGGTTGGCGCAAGTTCCCTGTTTTAAAATGGCAGGGGCAGGAGCTGGCCCGTTGGGAAGATCAAGGGGCTCAAGCTTCACCTTGAAAAAGCTTGTTTCTTCGCTTGAGGCTTTTCAGTGGAAAATCTGGCGCGATATGTTAAAATTCCCCCTATGCAAACAGAACCAAGAGATTTAGCGGCCACCTATGGCGTGCGTTTTATTGCCCCCGATGAACGGGTGATTGTGTCTGCCCGAGAGCAGGATTTGTATTTTTATACGGTCTATGCTGGCCGACATGAACTCACGGTTGAGCGCGGCGACTGCGTTTTTTATCTCTCAGAAGACAAACAGGAAGCCTTTCTGCGGCGAGGCCCTTTCAAACTGACCAGTCCCTGGCTGGCCACCGTGATTCGGGGCTATATGCCCGAGAACAAAAGTTCAGGCCTGCGTACCCAGGCCAATCTGCCCTATGTCAATGGCTGTGCTACCCGACAGGTTTTTCCGCCTGAGCGTTTGGGAGACCCCACCCTGCAATGGCTGGATATTCCTCCCTATTCTTCTGAACAGGCCCACCATATTCACTCGACGGTACGTGTGGTGTATGTGCTGAGTGGCCATGGCACCAGCGTGGTCGGCATGAACCAGCAGCAATTGCGCACAGAACTCTATCCGGGCCAGATCGTTGTGCTTGAAAAAATGTGCCCCCACCATTTTGAAACCGCTGATGAGCGTTTGATCGTGGTGCCTTTGCATGTTTTCAGTTCGGTCGGGGCGCTTGAAAATGCTCACCCCATGTTTCAGGGCACCTATCTGATCGGTCAGGCCTGATTCACAGCGCAACCCCCTTATTTTGGCTTGTCAATTCAGTTGGATTTGTTTACAATAAGCCTTGAATCTCATTCAGACCGGCTGAGGGACTGGCCCTTAGACGCCGGGGCAACCTGCTCGCCGCTGCCCAGAAGCAGTGTCAAGAAACGGTGCCAATTCCTGCAGAACCTCGCGGTTCTGAAAAATGAGTGATGGGCAAGCGCTGTTTGCGTTTTCTCCCGCTATGAGGAATTCTGCCTGAGAGCTTCAATTCAATCAGAGGTTCTTGTGATGTGCAGATTGTTTGGTTTTCAGGCCCAGATTCAGGGGCCGCCCAGGTATTTAACGGCTTCAGATCAAGCTTTTGTTCAGCTCAGTCAAACGCATGCTGATGGCTGGGGGCTGGCGGCTTACCAAGCGGGCGAGGTGAAACTGAAGCATGGCTTGCTTCCCGCTTTGCACGACCCCGAATTCAAGCGCTTCAGTGAGTCGCTTCATACCCAGATCTTGATTGCCCATTTGCGCCTGGCCACGGTGGGAGAAAACAAATTGGACAATAACCATCCCTTCGTGTATCAAAATTGGGTTTTTGCCCACAATGGCAATATTAAAAATTTCAGTCATTACCGGGAATTGATTCTGTCTCAGATTTGCAGTCATTTTCGAGCTGAAATTCAAGGCGATACAGATTCTGAACTGATTTTTTATTTTATCTTGAGTGAGTTGGAGCGTTGGGGGCTGGTCTCACGCCAGTATCCGTACAGTATCAAAGATTTGGGCCGAAGCATTCAATGGGCGCTCGAAAATCTACAGACCTTGATCGGTGCGTTTTCAAAGCAACAGGGGCCCCCTACCGAAACCTATATCAGTTTTTTAATGAGCAATGGTGAGGTGCTCTTTGCGCATCAGGGAGGACAACCTCTTTATTACCGTTTTTTTTCTGAGCACCTGCAGGCCGAAAAGGCGCAACTGATTTTTTGCTCTGAACCCCTGGATGATGCCCGTGACTGGCTGGCGATGCCCACAGGGGCTTTGTTTGCCGTTGATTCAGGCCTCAAGATCTTGTCCCTGCGCGAGGCGGCGAAAGAAATTTGCGCTTGAAAAGCATCTTTGAAATTCAGA